>JBKJMP010000315.1:0-10103 GCA_046596395.1 Gemmatimonadaceae bacterium | reverse complement strand
CATTGCCACGACCGCCAGCAACATCGTCAGTCGCGCGCGCTCGGCGGGACCCCCGTGCTGCATCGCACTTCGTACGACGTGGGGCGCGGAGCGTAGGGTCTCTCGCACGTACCAGAGCCGCGCCACACCTACGCCGTCGCGCGCGGAGCGCGACGCATACTCCTCCGCGAGATCGCCGACCACGCTCTCGACGAACACCGGATCGGCGCCGAGGGCGAGCAGCACGCGGTCGCTGGCGGATCGCCCTGCCGGCCACAGGTCGCGGTCCTCGTACACGCGCCTGCTCATGCGAGCCTCGGCCGGAGAGGGCCCATGTCGGCCCACATCGCCTCTGCACTCCGTTGCGCCGCAAGCAATGCCCGGGCGCCGGCTCCAGTAATCGTGAAGTGCCGCCGCGACCGGCCGCCACGGATGGGCAGCGGGTCACTGGAGTACGACGATAGCAGCCCTTTGTCCTCGAGTCGTTGGAGCGTCGTGTAGACCGCCCCGACTGAATAGTCGCGGGCCATTCGCTCCGCGAGATCGCGGCGGACGGCGAGTCCGTACGCGTCGTCGCCGAGCCGCGCGACGGCCAGCAGTGCGGCGAGCTCCAGGGTTCCGAGTGTGGGCGTCATAAATTCTATCCTGTAGAACAAATCGGCGGAACGTAAGCGGTCTTGAGAGGATGGGGCGCGCCAGTTGTGCGTCCGTTTTTTGCAAAGGTGAGCGTTGACCCCTTTTTCCTACGTTCCTATGTCGTTTGATATCAACGAGTTCACGCTCAGCGACATGACGCGCCTCGGAGCGCTGCTGCGCAAGCTTGGCGCAGGGGCGACCAGCATGGAAGAGGCTGCCCAAGGCGTCGTCAGGGTACTGCATCGGACCCTGACGAACGGAACCGATGGATCGGCGGCCTGCGCGCTCGCGCGCGTCTTCGTGCTGCTGCCATTCTCATCGCTGGACGGGACGCAGCAGGCCTTCGCGCGACGACTGCTTCCGGAAATCGATCAGGAGCCGGGGACCAAGTGCCTCACACTGCTCGCGACGGCGGGTGATGAGCCCGCGTGGAATTCGCGCGTGCACAGCCTTGGGCATCAGGCGCTGCCCATACCGGGCGAGGCGAGCCTCGCGCGCTCGCCGATGATCCGCCAGTTGATGAGCCAGCTCGGCGTCGACGTGCAGTCGCTGTTTGCATCCGATCCGGAAATGATCGTCGATGGTGCGCAGCACACCTTCAACGTCTTTCACGTTCCAGACGCGCAGGGGAGTCCGCACATCCCTGCCCAGGAGGAGTTCGTCCTGCGCTACGGCATCCGGTCCGTCATCGGTTTTGGTGGCCTGCTGTTTCCCGGGGAATTGTTCGCCGGCATTCTCTTCACCAAGACGCCCGTGACGCGCCAGGTCGCCGAACGCTTCAAGCCGCTGGCGCTCAACGTGAAGGTGGCCTTGCTGCCGTTCGCCGGCAGGCGCGTGTTCTCGTGAGCGACGGCGCCGGCCATCCTGCGCATGGGGATCAGCAAGCAGCACTTGCCGTGGACTTGTACGGAGCTCGCACACAGATCGCGGCGCTCGAGCAACTCCTCGAGGTGCACGAGTCCACGTCGGTGGACCAGGCGCTGCGGCTCGAGGAAAAGATCGCCGAGCTCGCGCGGCTTACGCAGGAGCTGGAACGATCGAACAGGGAGCTCGACCAGTTTGCGTACGTGGCGTCGCATGACCTGAAGGCACCCCTGCGCGGAATCGCCAACCTTACGCAGTGGATCGAGGAGGACCTGGGCGAGCACGTGACCGGGGAGTCGCGCCAGCACATGGACCTGCTTCGCGGGCGAGTGCACCGGATGGAGAGCCTGATTGAAGGGATCCTGGCGTACTCCCGCGCGGGGCGCGTTCGGGAACCGATCGAGGAGGTGGACGTCACCGCGCTCGTACGCGAGACCGGCGAATTGCTGAAGGGTGCAACGGGCGGCGACGTCGCGATCGAGACGGACCTCCCTACCCTGTGGACCGAACGCGTTCCACTTCAGCAGGTCTTCATCAATCTCATCGGCAATGCGCTCAAGCATGCGGACCGGGATGATCCGCGTGTCGTCATTCGCGCCGACCCGGATCCGGTGGGCGTGCGCTTTTCCGTGATGGACAATGGTCCCGGTATCCCGCCGCAGTATCACGAGCGCATCTGGCAGATCTTTCAGACTCTCGCACCGCGAGACAAGGTAGAAGGCACTGGTATCGGTCTCTCCCTTGTCCGTAAGCTCGCCGAGGCGCGGGGCGGCGCCGCGTGGGTCGAATCAACGCCACCGGACGGCAGCACTTTCTACTTCACCTGGCCGCAAGACGCGAGACTTCACACATGACCACCACAACCGAACGGCTGCTGAACATTCTCGTCGTGGAAGACGACGATGTGGACGTGATGAACATCAAGCGCGCCTTCAAGAAGAACAACATCACGAATCCATTGTTCGTCGCTGGCAATGGGATCGAGGGACTCGAGATGCTTCGCCATGGCGACATGCCGCGCGAGCGGCGAATCGTGCTGCTGGACCTGAACATGCCGCGCATGGGCGGCATCGAGTTCCTTCGCGCGCTACGTGGAGACCCGGAGCTGAAGCACATCCCCGTCATCGTTCTCACGACGTCCAACGATGAACGCGACCGGATCGAGGCGTACAACCTCAACGTCGCGGGGTACATCCTCAAGCCCGTGACCTTCTCGAACTTCTGCGAGGTCATGGCGGCGCTGAACAAGTACTGGGCACTCGTGGAGCTTCCATGAGGGCACAGTGACCGCGATCGTGCCGACCGGCTCGTTCGGCGAGGTGTCGTCGGCAGACGCCCCACTCGTCGTTCTCGTGATCGACGACGACGCAGTGGACCGCATGGCCGTGAAGCGCCTGCTCGCCACGAGCGCGCTGCGCGCCGCTCGCGTGCTCGAAGCCGCGTCGTCCCGGGAAGCGCTCGCTCTCCTGCGCAGCCACGATGGCGCGGAGCCGGATTGCATCATTCTCGACTACCAACTCGGCGCAGAGACCGGGCTCGAGGTGCTGGGCGAGCTGCGCAAGCACTTCGCATCCATCCCCGTCGTCATGTTGACTGGGCGCGGCGATCCCGAGGCTGCCGCCGCGCTGATGAAGGCGGGCGCCATGGAGTTCCTCACCAAGGGCTCCTTACCACCCGAGCGCCTCGAGCGCGCCATTCTCAGCGCAATTCGCATCGCAAGCGCCGAGTGGGAAGCGCAGCAGCTCGGAGAACAGCTGAGTGCAACGCTCCGCAGCATCGCCGATGGCATCATCACGATCGACCACGAGTGCCGGATCGTCTACATGAACGGCGCCGCCGAGACGATGCTGGGAATGCAGGCGGCTGACGCGGCGGGACGCGCCCTGGGCGAAACGGTGTTCCTGGAGGATGCGGACGGTCAGGGAGCGACGCTCGAGGAGAAGATTGGCACTCTCATGGAGGAACGGCGCGAGCGTCAACGCATGGAGCTGGTCGCGGTCGGGGACTCGGGCTCCTCCATCGTTGTCGAGGTGAACGCGGCGCCGATTCTCGACGCGGATGGCACGGTGTCCGGCGCCGTGATCACGATGCGGGACATCTCGGAGCGTCGGGAAGCCCAGCGCGCCATCGCCCAGGCGCATCGGCAGCTGCTCGACCAATCGGCTGAGATCGAGCAGGCGAACGAACAGCTCATCGAGCTCAACGAAGAGACGGAGCGCGCGCGACATGAGACAGAGCAGGCAAAACTCGACGTGGAAGCACTCAATCGCGTGGGCAATGCACTGGCGTCGGAGCTGGACCTCGAGCGTATCGTGCAGACCGTCACCGACGCCGCGACCACGCTCACGGGTGCGCAGTTCGGGGCGTTCTTCTACACCGTGATCGACAGCGAAGGAGAGAAGATGACTCTCTACACCCTGTCCGGTGCGCCCCGCGAAGCGTTCGAGAACTTCGCCCATCCCCGCGCCACTCCGGTTTTTGCGCCGACGTTCCACGGCACCTCGGTCGTGCGGAGCGACGATATCACGGCAGACGCGCGATATGGGCAGATGCCCCCGCACCACGGCATGCCGCAGGGCCACCTGCCCGTGCGCAGCTATCTCGCGGTGCCCGTCTTCACACGCACCGGCGAGGTGCTCGGCGGCTTGTTCTTCGGGCACGCCGATACGGCAGTTTTCACCGACCGCGCCGAGCGTCTCGTCGTCGGCGTTGCAGCGTGGGCCGGCATCTCGATGGAGAACGCTCGTTTGTACGAGGCGGAGCGTCGGGCACGAGCGGCCGCAGAAACCGCCAACCGCGCGAAATCGGAATTCCTTGCAAACATGTCGCACGAGCTTCGAACGCCGTTGAATGCGATCGGCGGCTATTCCGATCTACTCATCGGCGAGATCCGCGGACCGGTGAACGACCAGCAACGGGCCGACCTCGTCAGGATCAAGCGCAGCCAGCATCACCTGTTGTCGCTCATCAACGACATCCTGAACTTCGCGAAGATCGAGGCCGGGCGCGTTCGCATCGTTCCCCGAGACGTTTCCATGAGCGAGGTGCTCGGCCAGCTGGAATCCCTGATCGGCCCGCAACTTCTCGAGAAGAAGCTGAGCTACCAGTACGAGTGCTGTGATCCGCAGTTCACCGCCTTCGTGGATCCCGAGCGACTCCAGCAGATACTCCTGAACCTGCTCAGCAATGCCGTGAAGTTCACCCCCAATGGTGGCGCGATCCTGGTGATCTGCGACGCGACGGACGACGCGATGCTGGTGCGTGTGAGCGACACCGGTGTCGGCATTCCGAAGGACAAGGTGGACAGCGTCTTCGAGCCGTTCGTGCAGCTCGACCGGCAACCCGGCCTCACGGGCACGGGCCTCGGTCTCGCGATCAGCCGCGACCTCGCGCGGGCAATGGATGGAGACCTCACCCTCGTCAGCACAGTGGACGCAGGATCCACCTTCACCCTGCGAATTCCGCGGTCGTCCAAGTCTCTCGAACAGACCGACGCGACTACGCCGGTGTAGCCGCGTGAACCCAAGGCTCTGCTAGCTCCGCGTGCGTTACGAGAAGCGGAGCGGCACTACGTGCAGCCGAGAATCAGGACCGACGTCACGACGCTGGTGGCGGGAAGTTGTCGGAGCTGCGCCAACGTCCAGTCTCCGCGCAGCGGCTCCTTCGGATTGGTCACGCGGAAGCTCATGCCACAGTGCGCGGGCGAGACGAGATAGAGCGCGCCCTCGCCCGTCATGCCGCGTATGCCGGGGATGTCGAGCAGGCGACCGACCGGGACGCCGACACCGAGTGAATCGGCGGTACGAAAGCCCGCACTCGCGATCGTGATGCGCCAGATCCGCCCACCGTCGGCCTCCGCCTCGACAGTATCGCTCGATGTCGCGACCTCGAGCACGTGCGCGGGCTGTGCTTCAGTGCGCACCTCCGTAGTGTCATAGACCACACGACACAGGAGTCGCAGGGAATCGGCCGTCATCCCGATGCGTAACGCGCCCACGCCGGCTCCGTCGAAGCGTGGTCCGTCGCACGGTGTGGTTACCGCAGCCGGCGCGGCGGCGATGGCAGCAGTGCTGTCGGTGCGGGACGCGCCGTCGCCGCATGCGGCGAGGAGGATGGCGAGCGAGATGCATGCGCGAGTAGACATCATTGTTCGTGCTCCTGTCAAGCAGGGTCGCGGGTCGGATGGTGAAACAACTTAGCGTCCGAGACCATCGATCGCGCACCTGCGCCCGTGGCAGCGCTGCGCGCGAGTGCTGTTCCAGGGTCTTGCGATCGCGGCAGTTCCCTCCAACGCTGGTTCAGCGACGTCAGCGTGCGCGGTTGCTGCATCATCAGCGTTCCGCGGTCTGGGCTTAAGCCGGTACCACGCGTCAGTAGCTACTCCCGCCACCACCCCCACTCGTCGCGCCCGAGCCACCGAACGAACCGCCGCCACCACCACCCCCACCCCCGCCACCTCCGCCGCCACTCCCACGCCACGAGCTCGCAGGAACGATGATCGGCAGAACGATCTCCTGTGTCCACGTCGCACGACACGCCTTGCAATTGAACTGGTCTTCCGCGAGCCCGGTCGAGATCGTCGTCGCCGGCATGACCGTGACCCGCCTCGACTCCGCCGTCTTGCGCTTGCATTCGCGGCACGTGGAGTAACGCGACGTCCACCGCGAGTATGGCACCACCATGCTCTCGCCGCAGTCGCAAACCCACACGTCGTAGTCGATGCTGCCGATCTTCTCCTCGACCACCTGGCCGCGCTCGAGCTTCGCGTCATCGGCGCCCTCGTCGAGCCTCCGCATCGTCCGTCCGCACCGCGGGCACACGCGCGGCCGGTTGCGCCGGTACCGCAGCACACCGAACACCGACGCAATCGCAGCACCCACGCCGCCTACGCTGAACAACACGATGCCGAGCGGGAACGACCGCTTCGTTTTGGTCACGGGTTGCGCCGAGAGCGGAGCCACTCCCGAAGCCGGAGCCTCCGCCGTGAGACCGGCGTCATCCCCCAACTCGGCCTCGATGCCACTGATGCCCGCGTTCACCGCGCCCGCGTAGTCCTTCTGGCGAAGATGGGGGACGATCGAATCGCGACAGATCGACCCGGCTGTTCCGTCAGTGATGACGCCCTCGGCGCCGAGTCCGGTGAGTATGAAGCACTCTCCGCGGCCGTTTGGTGCCAACTCCTTGGGAACAATCAGGAGCAGCACGCCGACATCGCGGCGCGCCGAGCCGATCGCCGCTGTGCTTCCGACGCGCCATGTGCGGTAGATCTCGACGCCCACCTGGTTCGGCGCGTAGTCGCCGATGGACGGCAGGATCGCCACGGCGATGTCGCCGAGCCCTGCCTGCTGGATGGCAGTGATGCGGGCGTCGATCTCCGCGCGCGCGTCGGCGGACAGGACACTCCGCTGATCCGAAACGAACGACGCCGGCGTGGGGACGGGCGGCACGTATTGCGTGATCGCCCCACCCGACGGAGTCCGCTGGGCAAGGGGGAGCGCCACCAGCATGAGGAGCGCGCGCGAGCGCATCATCGGATCCGTTGAGAGATGGCCGGGTCGCGTCGCGACCTGGAGACTGCCGAAACTGCGGATGCTTCCTATTGTATACAACGCAACGACGCAGGTGCAGATTCGACTTCGTTGCGAATGACTTCAACTGAGGACCGGATGGGTCGTTCTTCTCGCACCGCGCAATCTGTGGCGATCGTCGTCGCCGCGCTGCTTGCAGTCGCCACGCCTTCGGCCTGTGCCGCACCCTCCGCCGCCGGCACTCCCGACAACCAGCCGGTCTTCCTTCGCCCGTCGTCCGATGGCATCGTCTTTCGCGCCGGCCACACGGGGCGCGTGCGTGGAGCGCCCCCCGGTGGCGCAAACGCGTGCTATGCGTCCGACGCGTAGGGGCGCACGGAGTTGCGGTACTGAGCGCACCCTCGCTCCAGCGCGGGACGGCGGCCTAGTAGCCCGCGGCTAGGTCCACGACGTTCCGCAACGGCTCACCAGCCCGAAACCGGCGCACGTTGTCGATGAACAGATCGACGACGATCGCCCAGTGATTCGCTCGAAAACCGGCACTGTGCGGCGTGATGATCACGTTCGGCAATCGCCACAGCGGACTCCCGTCCTCGAGTGGCTCCTTGTCGAAGACGTCGAGCACCGCACCCCCGAGGTGGCCGGTTGCCAGCGCAGTGAGCATCGCGGCTGTGTCCACGAGCTGCGCGCGGCCGACGTTCACGAGAATCGCGCCCGGGTTGAGGATCGCGAGCCGCGCGGCGCCGAGGAGGTTGCGCGTCGCCGGAACGAACGGCGCGGCAATGACGAGCACGTCCGCACCGTCGAGCGCCTCGTCGAGCCGGTCGGCGCCGAGCACCCTTCCTATATATGAAGGCGCCGGCTGGTCGGGGCGCCGGCGCACCCCGGTGATCGTCATCCCGAAGGCGTGCGCACGCTCCGCCACGGCGAGCCCAATGGATCCTAGCCCGACGATCGTCATCGACTTGCCGTGCAGCGTCCACGGACGGTCCACCTCGCCGAGCTGTTCCTGGATCCAGCGTCCGTCTCGTTGCGCGACGATGCTGCGATCCAACCGCCGCGCGAGCGCCAACAGCCCCGCCATCACCTGCTCCGCCATCGGGATCGCCTGCACCCCGCGCGAGTTCGTGACGAGGATGTCGCGACGCGCGAGCTCCTGGAGTGGCAAGAGGTCGGAGACGGCGGCGGCCGACGAGTGCACCCATCGGAGTCGCGTCGCAGCGGCGAGCACCGACGTCGTGAGCCACGGGCTGAGCGACGCGTCGGCGCCGGCGATGTCTCGTGCAGCTTCGTCGCCGCTCGTGGCGTGCAGGATCTCGACGTCGGGCAGGTCGGTCCGGAGTCGCACGACTTGCTCGTCCGGAATGCGCCACGCCTTGACCGGCCATCCGGTATAGATGAGAAGTCGCATGGCGCACAAGTTACTAGGCCCGGCCTCGAGCGTGAGCGGGGGCGTGGGCCTCCAGCAATGAGCACGTCAGACCTCGTGCCGCAGCTCGAGCTCTACTCTAGGCTGCTCAATGCTGGCGGCTGCACGCTCATGCTCCTACCAGCCCGGATTCTGCTTCAACGCCGGATTGGTGAGTAAGTCCCCTTCCGGAATCGGATACAGGTAGTTCTTCTGCTCCCACTTTCGCGGGATGTCGTTCCGCCACACGATCTCCCCTGACGTGCCATTCGCCAGCTTGAAGTCACTGCCGGTCACGAGCAGGTACGTGACGCCCGCGACGCGATTCGCCGTGGGGACATTCACCGTCATGAAGTTCACGTCGGGCGTCCCGTTCTCATCCAGGTCGATGTTCGTGTTCGCCTGCGGCACGTAGATCCCGCGCCATTCCATCTCCATGAGCGGCCCGCGCGCCCAGCGCACGATGTCGTAGAACCGCAGCCCTTCCATGGCGAGCTCGATCCCGCGCTCGCGACGGATCTCCAGGATCACCGCGCTCGAGATGCCCGGGAAGTAGACGGATTGGAGATACGGATCCACCGCCGTCGGCAACCTGGCCAACCCGCCGGTGATCCCGGCGCGCCCGCGAAGCGCACCCACCGTCGCGGCCCAATCCGCATCTGTGAGCTGCCCGAGCTCCGCCTTCGCCTCCGCGTAATTCAGGAGCACCTCGGCGTAGCGGAAGAGATGCACGGCGTTGGTGTTCAGGTTGCCGCCGTCCATCGAGGCGTCGTCGGTGCTCCACTTGATCGGATGGTAACCCGTGTACGTGTATGTGAACGCCGGCGGAGCAGCCACTTGCGAGCCCGACTGGGTCCGCCGGTAGCCGGGCGTGCGAATCGTCTGGCTCAGGCGCCGGTCACGATTCTTCGTCTCATCCTGAAAGGTCATCGTCTGGTAACCCGCACGGCTGGTGAAGGGTGTACCATCGATGTTCAGGTAGGTGTGGACGAACGGGCGGATGAAGCTGAAGCGGACGCCCGTCGTGGCGCTGGTGAAGATCCAGTTCGCCTGATGCCGCACGGCCAACGCCGTGCTCTGCACGGCGGTGAGCAGCACCTCCTGCGCGATCGGCACGTCGCGGATGAACACCTGCCGGTACGAGTCGCCGACGCCTGAACCCGTGTAGAGGCTGTACCGCCGGCTGTCGATGAGTGTCTTCGCGGCGCTCGCCGACTCGTTCAGGAATCTGTCGGCGGACGTTTGAAGGTTGAAGCCGGGGTGATACTTCCGGAACGTGCCCTCGAAGAGCGCCACGCGCGCCTTCAGCGCGAGCGCCACGTCCCTGGTGATCAGCGTGCGCGATCCCTCATTGACCGCCGTGATGTTCGCGATCGCGAAATCAAGGTCCTCGAGGATGTGGTCCATCACGACGGCGCGCGAGTCACGGCCGCGATAGAGCGCCGAGTCAGTGACATCGAGCGGCGTGTCGATCCACGGGACGTCGCCGTAGCGCTTCACCTTCTCGAAGTAGAACCAGGCACGGAAGAAGCGAGCGATCCCGCTGTAGTTGTTCCGGATCCGCTCGGGCACTTCCGCGCTCGTGTTGTTCGCGAGGAAATAGTTGATGCTGCGCAGCGTGGTCCAACCCCAGTTCACGTTGCCGCCGAGGGCAACGACCTCGTACTGCCCCGTGCTCGTGAGGTCGT
>JBKJMP010000223.1:0-2626 GCA_046596395.1 Gemmatimonadaceae bacterium | reverse complement strand
TCATCGTCTGCGACTTCATCGACATGGACACGCGCACGAATCGCGAGAAGGTCCTCCAGGAGCTACGGCAGCACCTGGGACGCGATCGTGCGCGCACGAAGGCGTTCGCCGTGTCCGACCTTGGCCTCATCGAGATGACCCGCCAGCGCGTGCGGCAGAGTCACCTCCAGAGCATGACGGAGGCATGTCCCACCTGCAGCGGCACGGGACGCATCTTCACCGCGGAGTCGATCCTGCGGCGGATGGAACGCAGCGTGAAGCGCATCGGCATCGAGGGCAAGCGCGATCCGCTGCTCGTGAAACTGCACCCCGACGTCGCCATGTTCG
The DNA here is from genome assembly GCA_046596395.1 of Gemmatimonadaceae bacterium. Lineage (GTDB taxonomy): Bacteria > Gemmatimonadota > Gemmatimonadetes > Gemmatimonadales > Gemmatimonadaceae > AG11. Next base: position 2,299 of record JBKJMP010000223.1, on the reverse strand, counting down.
CCATGGAGAACGAGTCGGACATCATCAAGAAGCTCGAGAAGACAGTCGGTTTCTCGCTCGAGATGCGCGATGATCCGCTCCTGCGGCCGGATGAGTTCAAGATCGTGGTGAAGAGCGCCGGCCGAGACATCACGCTTCAGTACGCGGTTGCCTAGAGCATGAGCGGGAACCCTCCAGCTGAGGCTCCCTTGGACTTCGCTCAGGGTAAACTCGGCGAACCCCTGTCTTATGGAACGACCAGCAACCCCGCACGCCCACCGAGATCATCGTCTACGGTGGGCGTGTTGGCAGCGGGCCGCCACGCGCCGCCGTCCACACGCACCAGCATGCGGTGCGACCCAGAGCTGATCGTCATCGCGCGCGCGAACGTCGAGCCGTTCCGCGTGAGTGGCTGCGGTTCCCAGCCAGTAAAGTCTCCCATGACGTCCACGGTGCGCGCTCCGGCCGCGCGCACGCTCAGCATGCGACCATCCGGCGCGTCGGCCAGGTGGACGATGGCGATGGTGCGCACGCTCCGCTCGACGGCCGGCGTGTGCTGCCGGAACCGCATGCCGATGCTGTACACGCCGACGGCGTCGGCACCGCGAATCCAGTCGGGCTGCTGGCGTGAAGCGCTGATCACGAACGCCGACCGCTCGCCCGACCAGAGTGCTGACGTCGCGCTCAGGACGGGTTCGTACAGGCGCGCCGCATCGGCATCACGACGCGCACCCACGCTCACATCGAGGGTCGCCCGGTCCCCCTCCGCATGCAGCGCGATCGCGGCCTCCGCATAGCGGACCGGTGTCGTTCCCAGGAACCCAATGCGAAAGGGATCGACGTACAACTCGGCCTGCGTCCACTCGTGAAGCACTGACGCCGAGAGCTGCGCTCGCGACCAGTTCCACCACGCGCCGACGTCGGCGCCGGCCCCGTTCAGCGTGCTGTTCTTGCGGGCGGCGAGGTGGCCCATGCCGCGAATCCACGTCCCGTACGACTCCCCGTTCCACGATAACCGCGCGCTGCCGATACCGGTGCCAGCGCCGCCGTTGCTGTTCGACCCCGCGACCGATGCGAGCTCGCCGGACACTTCACCCAGCCATCGCGACCCGAGCGCGGAGCGCACGCCCGCCGACAGCGAGCCGTATGCCGCCGCCTCACCGATCGTCACGATCGATCCCCCCTCGGCACTGCCGAAGAGGCGTCCACGCGTCCCCGATGCAGCGAGGCGAATCGCCGGCCCGATGGCGGTGGCATCGTCGTCCGCGAACCGCGCGGCAGCAACGCCTACGTCAATGACGAGGGGCCGCTGTGCGCCAAGCGGCCTGCTCATCGTCGCAATGACGAGCAGGCCGCTCAGGCTTTTCCACGCGCGAGTGTTCAAGTCAAGGGCGTCGAGTTGGTTTCGCTGGCGGCCTGGGGACCGGCGGAAATATCCCGGGCGCGGTTTCAGTAATGGTCAGCTTGTCACCGAAGGAGATCGAACCATCGATCCCCCGCAACCGGAATATGGCCGCTTCATCCGCCCGCAGACCAGAGGCAACGTCGGCTTCGACGAGATTACCGAGCGCCACGACCATGGCAGGCGTTGCATTCCTTCTGATCAACGCGACGATCATTTCTGCCGCGCGCGCCGAGGCCACGCCGCTTGCCGTCAGCTGCGCGAGTGCGCCGAGCGGCACCGCCACCGGCCGAGTGCTGGCGGCGCGGATGGCGCGTAGCGATGCCATCGTCGCCTTCGCCTGAAGCGCGTCGGCCCCGGCCACGATCTCCTCCATCGTCGACTCGGCACCGAGCGCAACGCGGGCGCTATCGAGGCGCACCGCGAGCGCCGTGACCGCGTGCACGATGCGCGAGCCTTCCGCTCGCTTGAGCCGTCCCTCGCGCACCTTCGACATCAGCGGCTCGATCGGTACGCCACGCGACCGCGCCCGCGAGAACTCGGCATTCAACGCAGCCTGCGTCGCTCCGTCCAGCACGGTGCCAGCGGAAACCGAGGCGGCGTAGGCAACCTGCTGCGCGTCCGCGGCGCCGGACGACAGCAGCGCGAGGAGGGCAACGAAGGCCGACCCAGGCTTCATCGTGGACGTCCCACGAGGAGCACCGAACCCGCGCGTCCGAAGTCAGCATCAGGAGCGGCAGGCGCGCGCGGGTCCCGGACCAACAGCGAATCGTTCACGAGGAACGCGTACACGTGCCGGCCCGGCCGCAGTGACAGGGTGATGCTCCACAGTCCGCTCTCGCTGCGGTGATGCTGCGGGGTCCATCCGCACCTCCTGCCCCCGGCGTCGTAGGTCAGGGTCCCGCGGTATCCGCGGTA
>JBKJMP010000434.1:0-4293 GCA_046596395.1 Gemmatimonadaceae bacterium | reverse complement strand
TGCCTTCCATCATCATGAGCGGTCGTGGTGAGCCGCGCACAATGGTGACACCAGCCGGAAACCGGTCGATGAGCAGGTTCTGCATGTTGCCGTGCGCGTCGGCGACGACGAACTGCGTCGCCCCCGCCTCTCGCGCGCCGGCGATGGCCGCGAGGGCCTCGGCGGTCATGAACTCGCGGAAGCGGTTGTACTCGAAGCCGGTGGGACTGAGCTGCTCTCCCGTGACGACGCCGCCGATGCCCTCCATGTCAACGGAGATGAAGACCTTGACGGGTCGTTGTGCAGTGACGGGACTCGCGAGGGCGAGTGCGGCGAGCGCGAGGAAAGTCTTTCTCATGCGACAAGATTGCGGGTTTGGCGATGCCGCGCGCCAGAGGTCGAGCCGTTAGGGAACTGCGTCGGGGACCACGGTCAACCCGAGTGCGCGAGCGTTCTCGCGTACGCGGTCGTCGAAGGAGAGCATCGTCACGTCGCCCAGCGCTTCATGGAACACCTGTGCCGTTGCGACGTGCAACGCGTCGAGCGTACGGAGTGGCTCCACGGGGAAAGGCGCCCGTGCGCGCGTCATGATCGCTTCGGTGAGGTCGTGGACGTGCCATGACTGCTCAGCCACATCCAGGAGTCGCAGGGCCGCCAACTCCTCGGCAGCGGTCAGTCGCCCGAGGGAGCGAGCACGCGCGATTCCTCGTGAGCACTCCACTGGCGTGAGTGACGAGGTCACCACTTGCTCTGCGTTCTCGAGCTCCCGGATCACCAACGTCTGAGACGTCTCGGCCAGGAGCCACCCGAGGATGGCGCTCGACTCGGCGTAGACGATCAGCGATCGCCCCGTTCGGCGTCGAGCATTTCCCGCGCAAGTCCGGGGCGCGCCTTGACGGGCGACCGCTGATAGATGGATGCAGGCGTCTCCGCCACGCGCAGATGGCCTCCGGCGAGGAGTCGCGCCCACCCCTGCTCGCGCGGCGACGCGCTGGCATCGGACATCGACGGTTGCCGAAGCTCCGCGATCACGCGCCCGCGATCGGTGACCAGGATGTGGTCACCGCGCTGCACATCGCGCAACACACTACTGAGGTGGGCCTTGAGCTCACGAATGCCGATTGTCCGCATATGTCGAATGTAGTCACTAGCAACTACGTGTCAACAGCGGCGCTCCTCGAGGCGACCGCGGCGCCGAGGAGGGCCGCGACGACGTAGAGCAGCGTGCACCGCCTAGTATCCGCGCCGGGTTTCTCTTTACCTGTCGAGCGTCTCTTCGCGCGGCTGGCGCGGTAGTACCGGCGGACTCGCTGCCGCTGATGTGGTAGGCCGTGACGAAGGACGCGTTCGATTTCCCCCCAGCCCTCAGCTTAGTATCCCAATGGTGACAGCAAGTCGATGACGTGCGGCTTCTTCTCGTCCACGATGCGAACGCGCTGCTTCGCCGTCGCGTGCTGTGCGAGGAACTCCTTCACGCCGTGCTTGGCGGGCGACCATTTTGCGCGCGGAGTCTTCCCTTTCGCGATCTCCTTCTGGCGCTCCTCGTTCCACGCATGCTCACGCGCCTCGTCGATCTCGATGACCGGATACGTCAGGTGCACCGTGAACGACGCCGACGTGCCTCGCGCGCGGAATAGCATCTCGAGCGCCTCACGCTCGGGATTGCCGTGTTCGCCATTGCCGCTGAACACGTAGTGGTCTGCGGTGATGCGCTTGAAGAAATCCTTCGTGAGGTTGTTGGCGCTTCCATGGTGCGGCACCTTGAGGATGCTCACCTTGCGGTTCTTTCCCGGCTTCAGCCCGCCGGTGAGCTCCAGCCCTGCGATGATGCGGTCACCACGCGCATCGCCCGTAAGAAGGATTGACGCCTCCCCACACTCGGCGAGCGCGACGATCGACGAGAGGTTGGAAACGGACTTGTCGATGTAGGCGGCCAGTGCGTCCTTGGGAGAGAGCCCCTGCTCCTTGAGCTCTTTCAGCCACGCGAGGTGCTTCTTCCGAAGCGCCTCGATCTCGGGAAGCATGGGGCCGGCAATCATCATTGACGTCTCGCCATCCAGCGGAAGGCGCTCCCCGGCTTCACGGGCGATGATCAACTCGTCATCGAAGCCGGGATTCAGCTCGTAGCCGAGTTTGCGTGCGTCGTCGCGCAGTCGATAGCCCTGCGCCATGCTCGCCAGCACGAGCCAGTTGGAGCTCACGAGCTCCGCCAGCTCGTCAGGCGTCATGTCCTCGAGGCCATCGACCTTCTCCATCAGGTCTTCCGCCATTGGGACGCCGCTTCCGGCGCTCGCCAGCGCGGCGGTGACGTTGTCAGCAAGCGGCGTCGTGTTGTGCTTGATGACGCCGTCGAAGCTGTTGTGCCAGAGCTGGCGCACGTCGAGCAATCGCGGACGCTGGGCATCCATCGCCTCGACTTCGCGCTTCGTGAGGTCGAGGATGCCGCGAATGTGGTCGTCATCGACATGGCTGACCATCAGGACATCGACCGGGAGCGGATCGTTCGGCGCAACACTCCGTTTCTTTCGGATCTCGTTGATGCGCGTCTCGAGGTGTGGCTTGTACACGCCCGCGGGCCCGCCGTCGATGAGCATCAGTCCCGGCTCGTTGGCGGTGCCAAAGTGGAGCAGGAGGCAGTCACCCTTGCGGGCGCGGCGGACGTCGAGGCTGAAGATCATGAGACACTCCTAGATGCTCTGGAAGGCACGAAGCACATCCACCATCCCATTCCCCTGAAAGCTGCGCTCGCGCCCGAGGTCGGTCGCGCTCTCGCACAGGATCCGCTTCACCCGCCGAGGCTGTCCGATCATCTCGGCATAGCGCGCCATGAGCATCGCCGCCGCGCCACTCACGTGCGGTGCTGCCATGCTCGTCCCGTCCAGATCTCCCCAGCCGGAGCGGTACGGCGCGCGAATGCGCTCACCCGGCGCGACGAGATCCGGCTTCGCTCGTCCATCACCCGTGGGCCCGCGGCTCGAGAAAAAGCTCACGCCATACGTGTGCGGCGCCGACCGGTGCGTCGATCCCACGGTGAGGACGCCCTCCGCGTTGCCAGGGTCCGTCACGCTGAACGCGGCGTAGCCATCGTACGAGCCATCGCGCGTCTGGAAGCTCTGGTAGCCCAGATTGCCTGCCGCCGCGACGACCACGACCCCGCTGTCAACGAGGCGCTCGCACTCGACGCAGATTGGCGTGCGACCGCACGCGTAATTGCGCACGTCGTGGGGGATGGAGAGGCTCAGGTTGGCGCCGTGGATCGTCATGTAGTCCGTGCGCCCATTCAGGAAGCGGATGTACTGGAGCGAGGCGATGATTGCGAACTCCGTGTCCTTGAGCTCTGGCGCCAGCACACGGAAGTCGTACAACTGGATGTCGGGGCACATGCCATCGGCCGCATCGTCGTCGTCGTCCGCCTCGCCATTCGCACCAATGACCCCCGCCACATGGGTGCCATGGTCGCTCATGCGCGGAGGCGTGTCGATCCGGATCTCGACGAACCGGCGCACCAGCTCCCAGTGAATCGGGCGGCGGTTCCTCGCATCATCCGCGAGCGCCTTCAGCAGCGCGATGGCCTCCTCCGGCGTAGGAGGATCCGCAAGGTTGCCGTGCAGCAAGTCCTCGAGGCGGGAGCTCGCCTGCCCGGGCCTGCGCTTGATGAGCGAGCCCTCCTTCAGGTTGTCGAGGCTGACGACCTTGCGAATGTTCGTGAAGTCGAAGCTCTTGACGACGCGAGAGCGTGAACGGTCCGTAGTCCGGAATGCCGGATGATTCCCCTGAATCCCGGAATCGATGACCGCCCACGCAACGTTACTGCAGTCCACTCCGAAGAGGCGCCGAGCCGCATCTCCCTTCACGGCGGGAATCGACGCGACGAGGGCGGGGGACGCCGTTCGATTCAGCGAGACCTGCCAGACGACGTCGGGACGATTCTCGTCGCCGCGTGGCTTCTGGTAGCCCGCACGCCGCGTGAGCATCCGGAGTATTTCCAGCACCCGACGCACCTGCTCCTCCACCGCGTCGCGATCGAGCGCCTTTACCGGAGCCGGAACATTGTGCGAGTCCGCGACGTCTGCCGCATCGGCGTCGCGCGTCCTTGCCCAGTCGATGAGAGTCGCCAACGCCACGTAGCGATCGAGCGCTGGCAGCGTGTCACCCGCCCCCTCTCGGCCAAATTCCTTCGTCCAGTGCGCGACGAGGTGCATGACCGCATCGATGATCCGCCCGACACTTCGTTCCGCCGAGGCGGCGGGGGTATCATCTGCCGTTTCGCCGTCCAGCAGGAGGCGGAGCCGATCATTCGTGGATCGCTTGAAC
>JBKJMP010000078.1:0-3825 GCA_046596395.1 Gemmatimonadaceae bacterium | reverse complement strand
CCGACTCCTATCCTCACAAGAATCTCCCCGCACTCCTGCAGGCCATCGGTCGAAGCATCCGAAACCAGCAAGGCGGCTGGCCGCTGGTAATCCGAGGTAATCCGCGAGATCATCTGCTGGAGCAGATAGAGTCGGAGGGACTCAACGGCCGAGTCCGCTTTCTCCCATGGCTAGAGGAGGTTGAAATGGCGTTGCTCTACTCCGCGGCGTCCGCGCTGATTTTTCCGACGCTATATGAAGGAGCGGGCATGCCCGTGCTGGAGGCGATGGCGTGTGGCTGCCCGGTAGTAGCCTCGAACATTCCCACCACTCGCGAGTTCGCGGGCACCGCCGCGCTGACCTTCGATCCCTTGCGTCCGGAGGATATCGCGCGCGCGATGCGGGAATGCGAAGCCTCGCCGACGCTCCGCGCCGACCTCATCGCGAACGGAACGCGGCAAGCATCGCGATTCCATTCCCATTCGATCGCTCACGCCTGTCACACGGCCTACCGGCGCGCGATTTCGAAGGGGGTGTGAGACGACCCAATCCACATGGAACGGATTGCGCCTACGGGTTGATCATGTCGCACGAACTGATAAATGATGCCAGACCCGCCCGGAATCACTGCAATACAGGTGGATCATTGCCTGGCTCACTTGCAGACGAGAGCACGCCGGACAGTGGCACTTCCTGCCCAGCGGTCAACCCAGCAACCTGATGACGTTGGTGAAAAACCCCTCCGGTGACAGCCACTCCGCCCACCGTGCCCGCGCCGCGTGCTGGAGCGCGCGGAAGTCGTCGTCACTGAGTCCATCGTGAAAGCGGGCGACAATCGATCCAAGGGCGGCAACGTCCTCGATGTCCACCCAGCACTGCTCTCGCCAGTCGATGAGATCATCGAAGGGAAGTACGCAGTCCGTGTCCACGAACACCGGAAGACGGCCGCACGACAGCGTCTCGTAGAGCCGATACGAGAAATTGCCACATCCGCGGACGCAGAGCCCATAGTCCCACGAGGCAATGTGCGGAGCGAGCTCCGCGCGGGCACGGGCCAGCCGCGCCAGATCGAAGCTGAGATCGTTCCGGCGACTTCCTCCAGCGAATTCCTGGTTCCGCACAACCAGCGCCTCCACCTCGTCGCTCGCCTCCAGGCTGTCGAGTGACGCGCGGCGCGCCCCCGCATGGAGTCTCCGGGTGTGCCACGAAAAGGGCTCTCCCATGTCCAGACCGACTGCCTGCTGCACGCCGATGACCAGATCGCGCGCGCGAGATCGTGACCAAGGGGGCACGTACCCGCGAAAGCCGACGATCGCCCGAGGTCCGCGCGCTCTCAGCGGAAGTTGACCGCCAAAGTGCTGTGCGAGCCAATCGCCCGTCCAGCTGGGTAGCGCGAACTCGCCCGGCCGCCTCCGCGATCCGTACAGGCTCGTCCGAAAAACCAGCGTATCCGCAAATGGAACCGGCTCGGCGGAGTCGCAATCACAGAATACCACGAGACGCTTGCCGGCGGCGCGAGCCCGATCGGCAAAGCTGGCGGCCACGTCATCCAGCGCATGGTTGCGAAGTACCTGTTCCCACCCGAAGGGCAGCACGGCAAGATCTGCGTCGGCGAGCGTCGACTGGGCAAAGAGCGTTCGCCCGATCTCCATGTATCGGTCGAAGCGGTCGTGCATGGGGCTGTCGGGGGGGTCGATGCGTCCCAGAAAAGGCACGAGCATCGCCACGTGCGGGGTTCCCGCCGGAACCAGGCTGGCGTCCGTGTACAGCCTGAGCGTCATGAGGTGCGGACCAGACACGCGGCTGTCCGGCGAATTGCCGGGACAGCAGGTTCGATCACGGCAATCCCTCCAGCAGGTGCGGCTGGCTCAGGTGCCGAATCTGGTCAACGCTCAGAAACCAGTCGTTGCGGCCCGAGTGGTACTCGAAGCCTGGCGCCGTGGGCGCACCCACCTCGCCAACCTGATTGGTCTCGTAGGCGTTGAAGGGGACGTTGAAGGTGATCCCTGGCCGGAGCACGTAGTGGTCACTGAACTCCAGGCCGAGATGCGAATCGTCTGCCGGGCACATGATCTCGTGGATCTTCTCGCCCGGACGAATCCCGATCACACGTATGGCGAGGTCCGGCGCGAGCGCCGCCGCTACGTCGACGATGCGAACAGACGGAATCTTCGGCACGAAAATCTCCCCGCCATGCATCCGCGAGAATGCGCGCAGCACGAATTCGACACCCTCATCGAGCATGATCCAGAAGCGCGTCATGCGCTCGTCCGTGATGGGCACATGATCCGCCCCCGTGGCGGCGAGCCGTCGAAAGAGGGGCACGACCGAGCCACGCGAACCGGCCACATTCCCGTAGCGCACCACGGCGAATCTCGTGCGGTTGTTGCCGGCGACGTTGGCGGCGGCGACCACGAGTTTGTCGGCCGCGAGTTTGGTTGCCCCGTACAGGCTGATCGGATTCGCCGCCTTGTCCGTGGACAGGGCGATCACGCGCTCTACGTCGTTCGCCAGCGCCGCATAGATGACGTTTTCGGTGCCGTTGATGTTCGTCTTGATGCACTCCATCGGGTTGTACTCGGCCGCCTCGACATGCTTGAGCGCCGCAGCGTGGATGACCAACTCCACGCCGCGCATGGCGTCCGTGAGTCGCCACCGGTCGCGAACGTCGCCAATGAAGTAGCGCATGCAGGGCGCGGCGAATCGCTGCGCCATCTCGAACTGCTTGTGCTCGTCACGCGAGTAGACGACCAGGCGTCTCGGCTGATAGTTCGCAAGAAGCGTTTGCACTGCACGCTGGCCGAACGAACCTGTGCCGCCGGTGATCAGAATGGACTTGTCGTTGAACATGGAATCAGGAGCGTCGCAAGGCGCGCCGCGCGGTGCGCGCGGCGTCGAGAATCGTACTGCCCCGGAGCCACTCGTGCTCGTAGCCGAGCGGACCGTCGATGAAATCTCCGGCAAACAAGCCACGCGGCCGATAGAACTGGTATGGTATGCCGAACACGGAATCGTAATAGCCGTATGGCAGGCATGAGGCGCGTGGAAGGGCCGGGAGCGCCTCGGCACCGAGTAGCGCATCCAGCTCCGCCGGCGACTCGGGCTCGTACACGCTGCCCAAACCACTGTACTGCGCCTCGTTGAGCAGGATGGACGGCCGTCCGGCAAACGCCGCCTCGATGCCGGTCGTCGACCCGGACGTAATCACGACGTCCGCTCGACCAATCAAGGCATAGGAGTCTACCGCGGAATCGGCCGTCACCACGCGCGTTCGATCGCCGGTCAGCGAATGCCACCAGCGTCGGTCGCTCGCATCTCCATTGCACGCGTTGGGATGCACGCGAATCGTGAGCTCCACCCCCTCGTGGGTGGCGACCCATTGGATCAGGTGCACGACGGCGGCGCGCTGGTTCGCAAAGAGGCGCCCGTGAGGGCGGCTTCCCGCAAACTCGAGTTCGTGATCGCCGCTCGTGAAGTACACGAGCTGCCGGTGGTCGGCCGACATTGGAGGCAGCGTCCCTGCTTGCTGGCCTTCGACGAAGCTCGCCCAACCAATACCATCACCACTCCGACGGCGACGGAAGTACTCCGCAGCGATCTCCTCGCGATCCGGGCCCGCCGATGTCCAGTAGCGCGCGACTTCGGTCTGGATGAAACGCGGATCCTGCGACGGCTGTCGATACAGCTCGTACTTGTCGATGGTGGCCCCGCGCTCGTGATACACAACCGGTATGCCGCCCAGGCGCGCGGCTTCCGCGATGCCGGTCGAGCAGGCGAATCGTCCGTTGAAGGTCACCACGCGCGCGGGGGCCAACGCACGAAGCGGCTCGGACGCCCCCTCGAAGC
>JBKJMP010000668.1:0-5713 GCA_046596395.1 Gemmatimonadaceae bacterium | reverse complement strand
ATCGACGTCGGTGTCGTGCCGCACCCCCTCGTCGATGGCGGCCTCACGTTCGGCGCGTGTGCGAGGCGCTGCCCCCGGCAACTCCCGACGCACGCGCCGAACGTGAGGCCGCCATCGACGAGGGGGTGCGGCACGACACCGACGTCGATGCCATCCTCGCCGGCGGTGAGCAGGTCGCCGTGGATGCCTTTCTCGGCACCGGCTTCTCGGCCGACAAACCATTGCGGGGACGCATCGCCTCTGGAGTCGTGGCGCTCCACGCACTCGCGGCGCGCGGCTCGGCGATCGTCGCCATCGATGTGCCGTCGGGGCTCGATGCCAGTACGGGCGTCCACGTCGGCGCGGCGCGCGCGGCGCTGACGCTCACCTTCGGCACGATGAAGCGCGGACAACTCGTGAGCCGCGACCTCTGCGGCGCGCTCGTGGTGCTCGATATTGGGCTCGGCGTCCACGTCGCGAATGCTGGCGAGGCCCGCCTCGCGACCGACGCCTGGTTCCGTGGCGCGCTGCCACGGATCAGCGCCGACGCGCACAAGGGGACGCGACGGAAGCTCGCCATCCTCGGCGGCGCCGAGGAGATGTCGGGGGCCGTCATCCTCGCGGCACGCGGCGCATTGCGAAGCGGGGCGGGGATGGTGAAGTGTGTCGTCGCGCCCGAGTCGCTCGCGGCGCTCCAGCAAGGCGAACCCGCCTCGATGTCAGCCGCGTGGCCCGAGTCCGACGAGGCCTTTCAGGCGAGCGTGTCGTCGTGGGCGGACGCCCTGCTCATCGGTCCGGGGCTCGGGCGCGACCGCGCGCGAGAGATCACGGAACGCGCGTTGCGCATGTTCGATGGCCCGGTGGTGCTCGACGCCGACGCGATCAACGCCTTCGAGGGCAATGCGCCCGCGCTTGCGTCGCTGCTTCGCGGCAGGCCTGCGCTGCTCACGCCACATCCCGTGGAGTTCTCTCGCGTGAGCGGACTCACGGCGGAGCGCGTGCTCGCGGCGCGCTTCGATGCTCCCGCCCAGCTGGCAGCGCGTGTCGGCGCAACGGTGCTGCTCAAGGGCGTCCCGACCGTGATCGCGGCGCCAACCGGGGAGACGATCGTCGTTGCCGAGGGCACACCGATCTTGGCGACCGGCGGCTCGGGCGACGTGCTCGGCGGCATCGCGGTAACCTTGCTCGCGCAGTCCGGCGACCCGCTGCTCGCGGGGGCACTTGCCGCGTTCGCGCACGGCCGCGCTGCCGCGCTCCTCGGCGTGCGTCAGGTGCGCGGACACGTGCTCGAGGATGTCCTCGCCGCGCTGCCCGACGCGTGGCTCGTGCCGCCGCCCGAGCGACGCGCGCCGGTCCTGGCCGAGCTTCCCGCCGTGGGCGAGGCCATGTGAGCGGCCGGCACGTCGAGATGGGCGACGGTGCCGAGTTCGATGCGATCCGCCGGCTGATCGCAGGGTGGGGCCCCCACGCGGAAGGCATCGGCGACGATGCGGCGACGGTCACGTGTCCCGATGGCGAGCAACTCGTCGTGAGCACCGACGCCTGCGTCGAGGCCATCCACTTCCGGCGCGAGTGGCTCACGGCGGAGGAGGTCGGCGGTCGCGCGGCGGCCGCGGCGTTGAGCGACCTCGCCGCGATGGCGGCCACGCCGCGAGCGCTCCTGTTGTCCATCGTGCTCCCCACCCACTGGCGCGACGAGCTGGCAGCCCTCGGCCGCGGGGTGGGCGATGTCGCGGCGGCCGCGGCATGCCCGATCGTCGGCGGCAACATCAGCGCTGGCGGCGAGCTGTCGCTAACGATCACGGTGATCGGCAGTGCGGCGTCGCCACTGAGGCGCTCGGGCGCGCAGGTTGGCGACGGCGTTTACGTCACGGGCGCCCTCGGTGGCCCGGCTGCGGCACTGCGCGCGCTCTACTCGGGCGCGCAGGTCATGGCCGTGCACCTCGCGAGATTCGCGTCGCCGGTCCCACGGCTGCGCGAGGCGCGGTGGCTCGCCGAGCGCGGTGCGCGCGCGGCGATCGATATCTCCGATGGACTGCTGGGCGACGCCGCGCACCTCGCGCGGGCGTCGGGGGTGTCGATCGCGATCGATGCTTCGGCGGTCCCATGCCTCGCCGGCATCACGTCGAGGAATGCGTTGACGAGCGGGGAGGAATACGAATTACTCGTCTCGATGCCGCCAGATGCGCGAGTGGATACCGGCGAATTTGCGGAGTCGTTCGGTATTCCCGTTACGCGGATTGGTACTGTGGTACCCCAGCAGGTGGAGGCTGTGCTACTCGTTGGCGCGGGTGCGCGCAGAGGTGGGCACGACCACCTGTCGTAACTGGGGCCGTTCAGTCAGGCTGATGCCAAATTTGGAATACGCATGCTGACGTGTTTTCTGCTTCCCGAATTCCAATTTTGGCATTATGCCGTGGAGCGGCGGTGGAGCGGCGGTGGAGCGGCGGCAAGCGTGGAGGCGAAGGTGGAAGCGGAGGTGGAAGCGGAGGAGGACGCTGTACCCGTTCCGCCGAATAGATTTTCCGCATGCGTACTGTGCTCGCGGGTCTGACACTGTCTGTCATGACGATCGTCCTGGCCCCGATCGCAGTATTGGCGCACGTCCTGAGATACGACGAACGCAACAGCAGCGTCCAACTCTGGTGCATGCAGACGTGGGCGCGCTCGGTGTGCTGGGCTGCCGGCGTGAAGATCGTCGTCCACGGATGGGAGAACGTCGTCGCCAGCCGAGGCACCGTGTTCGCCAGCAATCACGTGAGCTGGTTCGACATCTTTGCCAGCGCCGCGACGATTCCGCGCTTCACGTTCGTCGCGAAGGAGGAACTGCGCCGCATCCCGATCTTTGGATGGGGCGCGGAGGGGGCAGGGGTCGTCTTTCTCGCGCGCGAGAACCGGAAGTCCGCGTTCGAGGCATACCAGAAGGTCGCGGCGAAGGTGGCCGCCGGGCTCAGCGTCATCGTGTATCCCGAGGGGACGCGCGGTGACGACTACATGTTGCGTCCCTTCAAGAAAGGCCCGTTCGTGCTCGCCATCGCCGCCAAGGCGCCGGTGACCCCGCTCGTCGTCTACGGCGCACGTGAGGTGATGCCGCGCGGGACATGGCGGGTGCGGTCCGGCACGGTGCACCTGCATTTTCTCGAGCCCGTCACCACCGTCGATTACGACTACGAGCATCGTCATGACCTGATGCGCCACGTCTCGGACCGCATGTCCGGCACGCTGCGCGAGGCCCACGGCGTATAGATTTCCTGCATCCACCCATACCCAGAACGCCCATGTCTGCTGCCATCGTCGACATCGTCGCCCGCGAGATCCTGGACAGCCGCGGCAATCCCACCGTCGAAGCCGACGTCATCCTCGAGAGCGGCACGATCGGCCGCGCGGCCGTGCCGAGTGGCGCGAGCACGGGTGAGCACGAGGCGATGGAGTTGCGCGACAACGACAAGGAGCGCTACGGTGGCAAGGGCGTCACGATGGCGGTGCAGAACATCCAGGAGACCATCTCCCCCGCACTCGAGGGGGCCGACGTCACCGACCAGATGGGCATCGACCACGCCATGTGCGACCTCGATGGCACGCCGAACAAGTCGAACCTCGGCGCCAATGCCATCCTCGCCGTGTCGATGGCGTGCGCGCGCGCGGCGTCGCTCGAGCTTGGGCAGCCGCTGTGGCGCTATCTCGGCGGCCCGCTCTCGCGCGTGATGCCCGTGCCGATGATGAACATCCTCAACGGCGGCGCGCACGCGACGAACACGGTGGACTTCCAGGAGTACATGATTGTCCCCGTCGGCGCGGATTCGTTCAGCGAGGCGCTGCGCATGGGGACGGAAGTCTTCCACGCGCTGAAGAAGGTCCTCGTGAAGAAGAAGTTGAGCACCGGCGTGGGCGATGAGGGCGGATTCGCGCCGGATCTCAAGGACGACGAGGAAGCCCTCAAGGTCGTGATGGAGGCCATCGAGGCCGCGGGCTTCACGCCGGGACAGGACATCGCGATCGCGCTCGACTGCGCCGCGAGCGAGTTGCACAAGGGCGGCAAGTACACGTTCAAGAAGAGTGGAGCTGGTGTGCTCGACGCGGCGGGCATGGTCGAGATGTACACACGGTGGATCGACACCTACCCCATCGTCTCCATTGAGGACGGCCTGGGCGAGGATGACTGGGCCGGCTGGAAGATCCTCACCGACGCGATCGGCGAGCGCTGCCAGCTCGTGGGCGACGACCTCTTCGTCACGAACACCGAGCGCCTGCAGCGCGGCATCGAGGAAGGCATCGCCAACTCGATCCTCATCAAGGTCAACCAGATCGGGACCCTGACCGAGACGCTCGAGGCGATCGAGCTCGCGCGCGAGAATGGGTATCTCAACATCATCTCGCATCGGTCCGGCGAGACAGAGGACACGTTCATCGCGGACCTCGCCGTCGGCACCGGCGCCGGCCAGATCAAGACCGGCTCGGCATCGCGCACGGATCGCGTGGCGAAGTACAACCAGCTGCTGCGTATCGAACAGGAGCTCGGCGACTCGGCGATGTATCCGGGCGGCTCGATCTACGGGCTGGCGTAGTCGTTGGCGCGACGCACGGCATCCGGCGGCGGTCTGCTCGCACGGCGGGTCCTGATCGCCGTTGGCGTCATGGGCGCGATCTATTTCGCGGTGCAGGGCGGGGAATACGGGACCAGCGACCTGCTTCAGCAGCGCGCTCGGCGGGCGAAGCTCGTGGCGACGATCGACTCGCTCCAACGCACCGTGGATTCGCTCAAGCGGTACAAGCGGCGAGTGGAGACGGATCCGGCGCTGCAGGAACGGATCGCGAGAGAAGAGTTCGGGATGGTGAGGGGGACCAAGGAGCTATTGTATCGGTTCACGGATCCCGACTCGGCTCCGTGAGTACGATCGACGGTTCGTCGTCAGGGGAGTTCCCGCAGCCAGATCTTGCGGAAACTGATCGGCTCCGACGGATCGCCATGCGACTGAAGCATCAACGGCAATGGCCCATGCGGCTTGTACGAAGGCGCCCCGATGTACTCCGTCTGCCCCGCGAGCTCCACATTGTTCAACACGAGCACGCCATTGTGCAGCGCCGTGACGCGCGCCTTCGTCTTCACCGAGCCGTCGGCGTTGAACGTCGGCGCTGTCCACACCACGTCGTACGTATTCCACTCGCCGGGCTTGCGCATCGCGTTCACCAGCGGCGACGTCTGCTTGTAGATGCTCGCTGCCTGGCCGTTCACGTACGTCTTGTTCACGTACGAGTCGAGGATCTGCATCTCATAGCCGCTATCGCCGCCGGTGTGTCCGAGGTAGAGCCCGCTGTTGCCGCGGCCCTGGCCGTCGCCGGAGATGACGCGCGGGATCCGCCACTCGATGTGCATCTGGTAGTTCGTGAACGCGCGCTTCGTCGCGATGTTGCCGTCCTTCTTGTTCACCGTCATCACGCCGCCCTTCACCGTCCATGCCGACGGGTTGTTCGTCCCCGACTTGACCCACTCGTTCAGGTGCTTTCCGTCGAAGAGGCGGATCGCGTCGGCGGGGGGATCGCCGTCCATGCGGCCAGGAGTCACGACCTTCGGCACCGGCGTCCACACTTCGGTGTCCTGCGGCGTGGCCTGGGCTGCGGCTGTGAACGGGAGCGCGACGAGGGCGAGGGCAGCGAGAGAGCGCATGGGACGAGAGGACGAGAGGACGAGAGGACGAGAGGACGAGAGGACGAGAGGACGAGAGGACGAGAGGAC
>JBKJMP010000621.1:0-6228 GCA_046596395.1 Gemmatimonadaceae bacterium | reverse complement strand
TTGCGGGCGATGACGATCTCCTCGCCGCGCGCCGCGCGCTGAACGAGCTCAGAGAGGCGTGCCTTTGCTTCGGCAACGTTCAGTGTCTTGACGCGAACCATCATATCTCCGGCAGATGACCAATGTAGTCACCTAACAATAGAATAGATGACCAACATAGTCAACATCGATCGGGTGGTGCGTCCGAGGAAACTCGTAACGCCCAGTCCTGAGTCTCGCCAAGGCAGTACAGATTACTCGTACCGTAGCGCGGTGACCGGATCCAGCTTGGCGGCGCGCGCGGCGGGCAGCATGCCGAACAACACGCCAGTGAACGCGCTGGTCAACAACGCCGCCACGACAGCAAGCGGAGGCACGCTCGCCGCAATCGGCGTCAGACTCTTGATGAGGAAGGCGACGCCCGTGCCCAGCACCAGCCCGATCACCGCGCCAATGCCCGTGAGCGTCACCGCCTCCACGAGGAACTGCCACAGGATGGTGCCACGCGTGGCGCCGAGGGCCTTGCGGACGCCAATCTCACGGGTGCGCTCGGTGACGGAGATCATCATGATCGCGATGACGCCAACGCCGCCCACCAGCAAGCCGACCGACGAGAGGGCGAGCCCGACGACGAAGAACGTGCCGAACAGCTGGTTGTAGATCCCCCAGAGGCGATCCTGCGTCACGATGTCGAAGTTGTTGGGCTGGCTCGGGCGCAGCCCGCGCGACGCGCGCAGCGCCGCCGTGACGTCGTCCACCGCCTGCTCGACCGTGACGCCGGTGAACGGCTTCACGATCAGGTTGTTGCCGCGCATCCACAGATTGAGGTGCCGGCGCGCTGTCTCGAACGGGACGATCGCCTTCGGCGAGTCACCGCCGCCGGCCGACGTCGGTGTGCCCATCGGGCTCGCCGTGTAGTGATAGAGGCCGATCACCGTGAACGGCACGTCGGCGATCATGATCTCCTTGTCCATCGGGTCGGAGTCGCCGAACAGCGTCTCCGCCAGCTTGTCGTTCACCAGCACGACGCGCGCACCGGCGGCATTCTCGGCCTCGGTGAAGTTGCGGCCCGGGTAGATATCGCCGCCGTCCACCTCGGTCCAGTTGGGCGTGTAGACCTCCATGCCCGCATTGGTCGAGCGATCCTTGTACTTGAACTTCTCTCCCGTGCCGACGTGCGACGTGACGGCGCGGATGGTCGGCAGGCGCTCGATCGCATCGGCTTCCTCGAGCGTGATGCCGGGATTCCGGCGCTCGGGGCAGGTCTCCACGGTGCCGTCGCACGAGCTGAACCCGCCGATGGGACGACGATAGACGAAGAACGACGTGGGCCCCGCAGCCTCGAGATCGCGCCGAAAGGATTCGTTCACGCCGCGGATCACCGACGACATCGCCACCACGACGAAGACGCCGAGTGCGACGCCCATGATGGTGAGGCCGGCGCGAGCCTTGTTCGCGCGCAGTGCGTCGAGCGCGATCGAGATGCCCTCGAAGACGTGCGCGAAGGGGGTGAAGATGCTCATCGGTTCACTCCTGGCGCAGTGCTTCGATGGGATCGAGCCTCGCCGCCTTGCGCGCGGGAAGAACGCCGGAGACGATACCGACGATGGTGCCGAGCAACGTGGCGACGACGACCGACCACGGCGCGATCGCCGCCGGAAGCGGGGAGTTCCACTCGATCACCTTGGCGGCAAGAAAGCCAAGGAGGATTCCGAGAATGGCGCCCATGGTGCTGAGTGTCGCCGCCTCGACGAGGAACTGGCGCAGGATGTCCTTGCTGCGCGCGCCGAGCGCCTTCCGGATCCCGATCTCTCTCGTCCGTTCGGCGACCGCGACGAGCATGATGTTCATGATCACCATGCCGCCCACGATGAGGCCGATCGCCGGAAGCGCCGTGCCGGCGATCGTCATGACGCTCTCGATCTCCTTGAACTCCTGGAGCGCGGACTCGGACGTCTCCATCACGAAGTCGTCCGGCACGGCCGGGCGCAGCCCCCGATGACCGCGCAGCACTTCGCGCACGGTCTCCATTGCGTCCCGCATCATCATGTCGTTGGGCGCCTGGACGAGCAGCCCATCGATGTCGCCCCGCGGATTGGTGAGGCGGTGCAGGGGGGAGAGGAACGGCGCGAACGCCGTCTTGTCGAGGGACTGCCCGAACAGGTTCCCCTGATGGACGATCACGCCGATGACGGTGTAGGGCATGCCGCCGATCCGCAGCTCGCGCCCGATCGGGTTGAGCCCCTGAAAAAAGAACTTCGCGACCTCGTCACCGATGACGATGACGTTGGCCCCGAGATCGGCCTCCTGCTGGGTGAACCTGCGGCCGCTCGAGAGGTCGTATTTCTTGATCTCGAAGTAGTCGCCCTCGACGGCGTGTGCCTCGATCTGGCGCGGGCGGGAGTAGATGCTCGTTGCCCAGAGCATGTCCTGGCTCTCGATGGCGTACCGCGTGCCCGCCGGCAGGGTGCTGCGAACGAGCGCGACATCCCGATGGTACACGCGCGGACGTCGCTGCCACTCCAGCCACTGCTCTTCGGTCGTGTTGTTCCCGAACCAGGGAAAGCGGCGGAGCGTGAAGGTATTCGCGCCGAGCACTCGGCCCGCAAAATCCTCCTCCACGTACTTGCTCATCCCCGTGACGATGGAGACGACGGCGATGAGGAACATCACGCCGATCATCACGCCGAGCAGGGTGAAGAAGCTCTTCAGCTTCTGGACACGAATCTGCTGGAGCGCGAGCCGAACGGCCTCGAAAAAGGGCATGTAGTCAGTGCGTGGCGGGTGGGTCTCCCCGTCTACGGCGCCCACCACGCGAAAGTGTCACGCGCTCCTGTTGTCCTCTCGTCCTCTCGTCCTCTCATCCTCTCATCCTGCTACTCGTGCCTCAACGCCTCGACGGGATCCAGCTTGGCTGCTCGATGTGCCGGGAGCATCCCGAAGAGCACCCCCGTGAACGCGCTCGTCAGCAGGGCCGCTAGCACTGCCATGGGGGGCACGCTCGCCGCGATCGGCGTCATCGACTTGATCGCAAACGCTACGAGTGTCCCAAGAACAAGGCCTATGATCGCACCGATGCCCGTGAGCGTCACGGCCTCGACGAGGAACTGCCACAGGATGGTGCCCTTCGTGGCGCCGAGTGCCTTCCGCACGCCGATCTCGCGGGTGCGCTCGGTGACGGAGATCATCATGATAGCAATCACGCCGACGCCGCCGACGATCAGCCCGACCGCCGATAGTACGACCATGACGAGGAAGAATGCGCCGAAGATCTTGTTGTAGACGTCGAACAGCTGATCCTGTGTGATGATCGCAAAGACATTCTCGCTCCCTGGCCGCTGCCCTCGGTTTGCACGGAGGGTTGCTACGACATCGTCGATCGCGGCGTCGCGGGTTACCCCGGTGGCGGGAATGACGGCCAGCCCAATGTCGTTCATGCGCGCCTTCAACACCTTGCGTGCCGTCTCGATGGGGATGATCACTCGGCCCTGGTTCCCGCCCGAGAGGAAGCTTGCCTCGTAGTGATAGATGCCCATCACCTGAAACGGCTGTCCGCCAATCTCGATGATCTTGTCGAGGGGATCCGACTCGCCGAAAAGCGTCGTTGCCAGCTGGTCGTTGATCACCGCGACCCGAGCGCCGGACGTGGCTTCAGCCGGCGTGAAGTTGCGTCCCGGATAAATGTCCCCGCCGCCGTCGATCTGCTGCCAGTTGCCCGTGAATGCGGTGACCTGGATGCCGGATGGGCGCTTGTCCTTGTACGTCACCGACATGCCCATGTCGAGCCGCGCCCCTGCCGTGCGGACGCTGGACAGCTGGTTGATCACCTCGACGTCCTTCAGCGTGACTGGAGGATTGCGAAGCCACTTGCACGTCTCATCCGTGCCGTCGCAGGCCTCGAAGGTGATCGGATACCGAGAGACGAAGAACGTCGTCGGACCGGTGCTCTCGAAATCCTTCGCCACGCTGTTGTTGATGCCGTGGATCGCCGCCGAGATGACGACCACGACGAACACACCGACGGCGATGCCGAGGATCGTGAGCCCGGCGCGCACCTTGTTCGCGACGATGGAATCGAGCGCGATGGTGACGCCCTCCTTCATGCCGTGGATGCGCTGGGTGAGGACGGACACCGTCTATTCCTGCCGCAGGGCGTCGATCGGATCGAGCCTCGAGGCCTGGCTCGCCGGGTAGACGCCGGCGATGATTCCGACGCCGGCACCGATCGCGATGCCCACGAGCACCGACCACAGCTCGACCGCCGCGGGAAGCGGCGTCAACGCGGAGATCAACTTCGCGAAGGCGAAGCCCGTGGCCACACCGAGCGCCGCGCCGACCGTGCTCAGCGTGGCGCTCTCGACGAGGAACTGGCTCATGATGTCCCGCCGCTTCGCACCGAGGGCCTTCCGGATCCCGATCTCACGGGTGCGCTCGGCAACGGCCACCAGCATGATGTTCATGATCACGATGGCGCCGACGACGAGCCCAATGGCGGGCAACGCTACCCCGGCCATGATCAGGTAGCCCTCGATCTTCTTCCAGAATTCGAGCGCCGATTCCGACGTCTCGAGCGAGAAATTGTCGGGCTGGCTGGGGCGGAGGCTTCGACGTGCCCGCATGACTTGGCGCACCGACTCCATCGCGGTGACCATGCCATCGCGGCTCGGCGTCTGGACCATGATCGCGTCAATGACGCCGTGTGCGTTCACGAGGCGATTGAGCGGCGAGTCGTGTGGCGCGACGATGAACTTGTCGAACGACTGCCCGAACGCGCTGCCCTGCTTCTCCATCAGCCCAACGACCGTGTACGGGATGCCGCGAATGACGAGCTCGCGGTTGATCGGGTCGAGCGCGGGGAAGAAGTAGTCGGCGACGTCCTGGCCGATGACGATCACGGTCATGCCGCGCTCGTACTCCTGGGGCGAGAAGAGCCGTCCGCGGAGCGGCGCCATCCGCTTGATCTCGAAGTAGTCCTCGCTGACCGTGAAGGTGGTCACCCCCCGCGGCTTGGTCACGTACCGCGAGCTGGCCATGAGGTTGTCGTTGCCCACGACTGCGTACTTCACGCCCTCGGGAAGTGCCGCCGCAACCGGCTCCACGTCGGATTCCTTGATGCGGGGACGCCTGCGCAACTCGCGCCAGTACTCCTCGCCGTGGTCGCCGATGTTGATGTTGGGACGATGGCGGAGCTCGAAGGAGTTCACCGCCATGATCTTTCCGATCAGCTCGTCGGACATATAGCGGCTCATGCCGCTGACGATGGAGACGACGGCGATCAGGAACGTCACGCCGATCATCACGCCAAGCAGGGTGAAGAAGCTCTTCAGCTTCTGGACCCAGATGGTCTGGAGGGCGAGTCGGACGGCTTCGAGGAAGGGCATTGACGGAGCGGACGAGAGGATGTCAGGACGAGAGGACGAGAGGACCGCGAAATTGGTGCGACGACTGGCGAAGGTTCAGCGACGCCCGTTGTCCTCTCGTCCTCTCGCCCTCTCGTCCCCTCGTCCGCTGTTCACAGAGACGGTGCCGGAATACCGAGCTTCTCCACGAAAGCCGACCGGCGGTCGTCGCTGGCGACGATGCCATCGCGGAGCACGACCACGCGGCGCGCGTGCGCCGCGATGTCCGGCTCGTGCGTGACCATGATGACCGTCTGCCCCTGTTCGGCCAGCCCCTCGAACACGCGCATGATCTCCTCGGACGTATTCGAGTCGAGGTTACCAGTGGGTTCGTCGGCGAGGAGGATGGACGGATTGTTCACGAGGGCGCGAGCAATCGCGACGCGCTGGCGCTGTCCGCCCGACAGCTCGTTGGGGCGGTGGTCCATGCGGGAACCCAGTTGCACGCGCTCGAGGGCTTCCTTCGCGCGACGCTTTCGCTCGTCGGCACCGACCCCCGCGTACACGAGCGGTAGTTCGACGTTGTGCAGCGCCGTCGCGCGGGGCAGGAGGTTGAACGTCTGGAAGACGAACCCGATCTCCTTGTTGCGCACGCGCGCCAGGGCGTCGTCCGACATCTTCGACACCTGGGTGCCGTTGAGCCAGTACTCCCCCGCGTTCGGCGTGTCGAGGCAGCCGATGACGTTCATGAGCGTGGACTTGCCGGAGCCCGAGGGGCCCATGATGGCGACATATTCGTTGCGCTGCGCGGTGTGGACATCGCGATCATGCGCAACGAATATGTCGCCATCATGGGCCCCTCGGGCTCCGGCAAGTCCACGCTCATGAACGTCATCGGCTGCCTCGACAC
>JBKJMP010000608.1:0-2915 GCA_046596395.1 Gemmatimonadaceae bacterium | reverse complement strand
AAGAAGCCAAAGTACTCCAGCGGATCAGTGTCGGCCAACGAAACGTCGGGCCCTGCCGCGCTCTGGACGGAGCGCACCAGGTCGGGCGGCAATGCCGACCGCAATTCCACCTGGCGCCCGTCAGCCGGATGGCGAAAACGCAGCCACGCTGCGTGCAGGAAATGTCGCTTCGGCAGAAGCGTGACGAGCTTCCTTCCGCCTCCGCCGCCGTAGGTATCGTCTCCCGCGACCGGATGGCCGATGGAGGCGAGGTGAACGCGAATCTGATGCGTGCGCCCGGTGTGCAGGTGTGCGCGCAGGAGGTCCACGGAGTCGAACCGGGCGAGCCGCACGAAATCCGTTCGCGCCGCCCGCCCCGAACTGACGATTGCCATACGCTTTCGGTCTCGCGGGTCACGCGCGATCGGCTTGTCCACCGTCGCGGTGTCGCCGTCGAGGTGCCCCCAGCACATCGCGGCGTAGCGGCGAACGATCTCCCGCCGGGCCATCGCCGCGCCCAGGATCCGGTGCGCTCGCTCGGTCTTGGCCACGAGCAGCAACCCCGACGTCTCCTTGTCGAGCCGGTGCACGATCCCCTCGCGGTCCTCGCCGCCGAGGTCGGACAGCGGCCCCCCCCGCCCCTTGAGCGCGTTCACGAGCGTTCCGCTCCAGTTGCCCGGCGCCGGGTGCACCACCATGCCCGCGGGCTTGTCCACCACCAGCACGTCGTCGTCCTCGAATGCGACGATCAGGGGAATGTCCTCACCCTCCACGCTACGTGTCTCCGTGGGCTGGAGCGTGACGACCACCACATCGCCCAGCACCGGCCGGTAGCTCGCGCGCTCTGCCGCTCCGTTGACGGTCACCTGCGCCGTCGCGATGAGCGTCGCCGCACGCGTGCGTGATACATCGAGCGCCGACGCCACGAAGAGGTCGAGTCGTGTGGCCTCTCCTGCAACGGTCAACTCATGCCGGGCCGCCGAGGCGCCGGCGCCGGTCACGCGTCGGGCCTTTTCGCGACGGCAGCGTCAATGCCGTCGAGCACTGGTTCCGGCCCCCCCGCCACAGGCGCTGGATCGGGCGCGCCCGTCGCCGTTGCGCGATTCTCGTGGTCCTCCCGGGAGAGCACCCAGGCCAACACGAGCGCGCCAACGGTAACGGCAGAGTCCGCAACGTTGAATGTCCAGAACCGGACGGTTCCGAATCCGATGTCGATGAAATCCACGACACCGAGCGGAGACCGGAAGCGGTCGATGAGGTTACCCGCCGCGCCGCCGAACGCGAGACCGAGCGCGCCGATTCGTACGCGGTCCCCCGGCCTCCCAGCAGAACCCGTCATCCGGTACAAGCGCCAGAGGACCACCAAGGCAACCATCGCAAAGGCGCCGAAGATGTAGCGAGAGTACGGACCGAGTGACATGCTGAACGCCGCGCCCGGATTGTACGCGAGCGTGAACCGCACCACGTCGCCGATGATGCGATGCGGCACATAGCGCGGCGCGAGCAGCTGCTCCGCGAGCACCTTTGTGACTTGGTCGACCAGGATGATACTGGCCGCCGTGCCCCAGAAGAGCCGCGCGGTGCGGCCACTCGGCGCAATGGAAGTGCTCAGACGAGGTCTCCCTGTTCCGCGGGGACGGAACTCACAGGAGTGAGGGCGCGCTGCGCCCCTTCATTCGCCGTCTCGCGGTCCTCCTTCCATAACACCCACGCCAGCAGCATCGCCCCGGTGCTCACCGCCATGTCGGCCACGTTGAATGTCGGCCACCGCGCGCCGCCGAAGCCGACGTCGAGGAAGTCCACCACGCCCAGCTCGGAGCGAAGGCGGTCCAGGAGATTGCCCACCGCTCCCGCACAGACGAGCGCCAGCGCGAGTGTGCGCGGGGTATCCCCGCGATTGGTCGACAGATACAGTCGCCCGAGGATCACCAGCGCGACGAGCGAGAGCAGGGTAAAAATCCAGCGGGAGTAGGCTCCCAGGTGCAGCCCGAACGCCGCGCCCGGATTGTACACGAGCGTGAAGCGAAGGAACTCTCCCCACACCTCATGCGGAACCCGCTGAGGCGCCAACAACCGCTCGGCAAACCCCTTCGTCACGACATCGAGTGCCGTGACGAAGGCGAGGACCGGCCAGAACAACGCGCCGTTACTTCGACTTTGCATCTTCTTCGCGCTGCTTGCACTGAATGCAGAACCGCGCGTGCGGCAACGCATCGAGGCGCTCGTAGGCGATGTCCTGTCCACAGTTGTGACACTTGCCGAACGTGTCGGGAGACCGGTACAGGCGACGGAGCGCCTCGTCGATGTGCCACAAGAACCGTCCCTCCTGACTCGCGAACAGGAACGCCTTCTCGCGCTCCATCGCATCCGTACCCTGATCGGCCATGTGGAACGAATAGCTGCTCAGGTCGCCGTCGGACTCGTGCGAGGTGGTGCCAAACGCCTCGTCGTAGTGCCCCAACTCCTTCAACACGCGCTTGCGCTCCTCCATCAGCCGCTTTTCGAAGTGCTGAAGCTGCTTCTTGGGCATGGGCTTCGGCTTAACGGTCTTGGCGACCGGGCTCTCTGACGTGGCCATCGCTACTCGTCCCTGGTTAGGGCGAGGTCTGCGTGGATCCCGTCGAGATCCACCGGCTGCCTCGCCAGCATTTTTTGACTGTCAACGTCCGCCCCAACACTAACCGACGTCGCAAGCACCTCTCCGGCAATCCAGTCCCGGTGGGCAGTCACGGCGTCCACGATCTCGACATCACCAGCAATGAACAGGCGAATTCGGTCGCTGACCACGAGATCTGCATCCTTTCGCATACGCTGTACCCTGCTGACGAGCTCACGTGCCAGCCCTTCACGCCAGAACTGAAGCGTGAAGGGCTGGCACGTGAGCTCGTCAGCAGGGTACAGCGTATGCGAAAGGATGCAGATCTCGTGGTCAGCGA
>JBKJMP010000535.1:0-3764 GCA_046596395.1 Gemmatimonadaceae bacterium | reverse complement strand
CCCAATCGCGGCCACCGGCAGGGCCAACCGCCGAGGGCTCCCGTCCGCGTGCGGCACCGCGAGCGATGCGATCGCGAGCGCCCCCCCGACTCCCGCGAGCACCCACGACATCCGCCCGACCCCCGCCGACGCGACCAGCGTCCCGATGAGCAACAGCGTCCGATCGAATCGCCAGCGGTCGCTCGCGTCTCTCCCGGCGAGCACGATCGCCGCGGGCGCCCCCACGAGCGCGCTCAGGTGCAGCGCCGGAGAAAGCGCGATGAGGTAGCCGGTGACGAGGACCCATCGGTCCGCCCTCGCGGCAGCGCAGGACGACGCCCGCTGCGCGGCGAGGAGCATGAGCACCACGAGCAGAAGCGAGCCTGCGTAGACCTCCGTCTCGGTCGCGTTCGCCCACGCGCTCAGGGCAAGTCCGGCGCAGAGTCCACCGCTTGCCGCGCCCCACGCCGAACTCGGCGTCGTTCGCGTCTCCCGGGCCACGATCCACGCACTCAACCCGCCGGCGAGTGCCGTGGCGAGCGCCGACATCAGGTTCATCGCCCGTGCGACCCCGATCGCGTCGCCAAGCACGATGGTCCACGCGCGCCCCAGAAGTACGAACAACGGTGTGCCCGGCGGATGCGGAATGCCCACGACATGCGCAGCGGCGATGAACTCCCCCGCATCCCAGAACGTGACTCCCGGCGCCAGCGTGATGGCGTAAACGATGGCCAGTAGCGCGCCGACCATCCACCCGGCTCTCGCTTCGGTCACATGCGGCCGGCCGCGCGAATCGCCGCGGCGACGTCGAGCGCCTGCCGGGTGGCGGCCACATCGTGCACGCGAAAGATCGATGCACCACGATCGAACGCGGCAACGGCGGCTCCCACGCTGCCGAACACGCGCGCCGCGGGCTCGGTCACACCAGAGATCTCGCCAACGAAGCGCTTGCGCGAAACCCCGACCAGCACCGGCAGTTCCCACGCGCTCAGCCGCTCGAGACAGCCGAGCAACCGCAGCGAATGCGCGCTCTGCTTTCCGAAACCGATGCCTGGATCGACCACGATCTGCTCGCGCCGCACCCCTGCGTGCAGGGCCACCTCGACGCGTTCACGCAGCTCGTCGAGCACCTCGTCGAGCGGATCGCCGGTGAACGTCGCGTGGGCATAGCTGGCCATCGTCTCCACAGGACCGCGCGAGTGCATCAGCACGACGCCGACCTCGCGCGCGACGCACACGGAAGCCATCCTCGGATCGAGTCGCATCCCCGACACGTCGTTCACGATGTGCGCGCCAGACCCGATGGCAGCATCGGCCACCTGGCTCTTCACCGTATCCACGGAGATCAACGCGTCGGGGTGCTCCACCGCGAGCGCGCGAATGACCGGCAGCACACGCCGCAGCTCCTCGTCCGCGCTCACCGGCTCGGCCCCCTGTGGCCGCGTGGACTCCCCGCCGACATCGAGGATGTCTGCGCCTTCGCGCAGCAACCGCGCCGCATGCGCCAACGCGGCTGCGGTGGAGAAATAGCTGCCACCATCGCTGAAGCTGTCCGGTGTGACGTTCACGATCCCCATGATGAGCGGGGTTTCGAGCGGCACGACGCGGCCACGGACGGTCCAGGTGGCGGGCATTGGGGGAAGATACTCGAACAGAGGACGAGAGGACGAGAGAACGAGAGGACGAGAGAACGAGAGGACGAGAGCAAACGCCGAACGGCACACCGTTCTATCCCGGTGTGCCGTTGCAGCCCTCTCGTCCTCTCGTCCTGGCATCCTCTCGTCCGACGGCCGCCAGGCCGTCAGCCGTCAGCCGTCAGCCGTCAGCCGTCCGCCGTCCGCCGTCAGGCGGGGCTAGGCTCCGGTCCCCCCAACAGTGGCGGACGCCTCGGCTCCATCACCGGCGCCGGAGGCGCAACGGGGATGATCGGCTGCGCAGCCGGCAGGCCGCTCATCCGCGGCGGGAGTGACTCCCCGCGTGCGATCATCTTGATGTCTTCCGACGTCAGCGTCTCGCGCTCCAGCAATGCGGCAGCGAGCGTGTGCAACAGATCCATGTTCTCGCTCAGCACTTTCTTCGCGCGGTCGTACGCCTCGGTGATCACACGCTTCACCTCGGCGTCCACGAGCATCGACGTCTGCTCCGACACGCCGCGCCGATGCTGGATCTCACGACCCAGGAACAGCTCCTGCTCGTTGTCGCCCACGAGGATCGGGCCGATGGCATCGCTCAGTCCCCACTGCGTGACCATCCGGCGTGCAATGGTGGTGGCCTTCTGGATGTCGCTCGAGGCGCCCGTGGTCACACGATCGTAACCGAACACCAGCTCTTCCGCGGTGCGTCCGCCGTAGGTCATCACCAGCATGGCGAGCAGCTGCTGGCGGGTAATGGAGACGCGGTCGTCCTCGGGCAACGTGAACGCGAGACCCAATGCGCGGCCACGCGGAACGATCGTGACCTTATGAAGGGGATCGTTGCCGATCACCTTCATCGCGCAGAGCGCGTGACCGGCCTCGTGGTATGCCGTCAGGCGGCGCTCCTCATCCTTCATCACCATGGACTTCCGCTCGGCGCCGAGCATGACCTTGTCCTTCGCCTCCTCGAGGTCATCCATGTAGATCTTGTCGTGCCCGCGCCGCACGGCGAGCAATGCCGCCTCGTTCACGAGGTTGGCCAGGTCGGCACCCGCCATGCCCGGGGTGCCGCGCGCGAGCGTCGTGATGTCCACGTCGTCGCCCACCGGCTTGTTGCGCAGGTGCACCTTGAGGATGCCCTCGCGGCCGCGAAGGTCGGGCGCATCAACCACGATCTGGCGGTCGAAGCGGCCCGGACGCAATAGCGCCGGATCGAGGACGTCTGGGCGATTCGTGGCGGCGATCAGGATCACGCCGTCGTTGCTCTCGAAGCCGTCCATCTCGACCAGCAGCTGGTTCAGCCTCTGCTCGCGCCCGTCGTGTCCGCCGCCAAGGCCTGCGCCGCGATGACGACCGACGGCATCGATTTCGTCAATGAAGATGATGCACGGCGCATGTGCCTTGCCCTGCTCGAACAGGTCGCGTACGCGGGAGGCGCCCACGCCGACGAACATCTCGACGAAGTCCGAACCGGACATCGAGAAGAATGGACGGCCGGCCTCACCCGCAACCGCACGGGCGAGCAGCGTCTTGCCTGTGCCCGGAGGACCAACCAGCAGGCAGCCCTTCGGCAGGCGTCCGCCGAGCTTCGTGTACTTCTGCGGGTCCTTCAGGAACTCGATGATCTCCTCGAGCTCCTGCTTGGCTTCGTCCGCACCGGCGACGTCCGCAAACGTCACCTTCGGCGTATCGCCCGTGAGCAGCTTCGCCTTCGACTTGCCGAAGGAGAATGCCTTGTTGCCACCCGCCTGCATCTGGCGGAACAGGAACAGGTAGAATCCGATCAGCAACAGCCAGGGCAGGAAGTTGATCACCCACGCCATCACGCTCGGCTTGGGGTCCTGTGACGTGATCTGCACGCCCTTGGCCATGAGCAGCTCGATCTCCTGCGGCGAGTTCGCCGCCGGGAGCTGGATCGTGAACTTCTTGACCGGCTTGTTGGCAATCGGCTTGGCTTCCTTGAAGGTGCCGAGGACGTTCTTGCCCCCCTGCACCGTCACCTCGGCAATATTGCCGCTCTCGAGCTGCTGCCGGTAGAAGTCATAACGGATCTCGGTCGCCGCGTCGGAGCGTTGGCCACTCAATTGAATGAGTGCCACCGGGATCAGGATGATGAGGATCCAGAACGAAAGGGTCTTCGAGAAGCGACCC
>JBKJMP010000462.1:0-4770 GCA_046596395.1 Gemmatimonadaceae bacterium | reverse complement strand
CTTGGTGTTCTTGACGGTGATCTCACGACCCTCCGTGGATGCCGTGCCCGAGCTGGTGCCGGAAGTGCTCCCACTGCTCGTGCTGGTCGCACGACGCCTGGTGGTCGCCGTCCGGCGCGCTGCCGGTGCCGGAGCCGCTGCAGCCGTACGCGCCGCCAGAGCCGCTTCCGCCTTCACTCGTTCGATGGCCGAGATGGAATCGAGCGTCGCCGTCTGGCGAGCCTGGGCGGCCAGCGTCAGGTCGTTCGTGAGGGACGTGTCGGCTGCCTGATCCTTGCTGCAAGCCGCCGCCAGCACGAGCGCCGGGGCGAAAAAGAGCGTTTTGATGGATGCGCGCATTGTGGACCTCCAGTAAGTGATCGGCGATCGGTGCCGAGGTGTTCGAAGGCTTACTAAGGCAGTAGCTGTGCCAGAGTTCGGTGATCTGGCACACTGGCGGCGGGCGCATTGGGGGGCCATCGTTGGGGGCCTCCGCGAGCGAGGCGGACCCAGGTTTCCTCGTCCACGTGCCCGAATGAGCCTCCTCAATCGTCGTCCAGCTGCCCCGCAGAATGTTGCCGGAACTGGCTACTCACTGCTGGACAGTCAGCTGTCCGTGGATGGGGACATCGCCACCATCGGTTCGTTGCGGATCGACGGGCGGCTCTGTGGTTCCATCCTGCGGGCGGATACGGTCGTCCTCGGCGTTGGCGCAACGATGGTGGGCAACGTGAACGCCCGCGAGGTGATCATTGGAGGAGCGCTGACTGGCAGCATCACCGCGGCCGACCGGGTGGAGCTCCAACCGACGGCCATCGTAAATGGCGACATCCGCACTCAGGTGGTGCTGGTGCAGGAAGGTGGGGTCGTCAACGGACGGGTAGAGATGCAACCGCCGTCGAGCTCGAGTGAGGCGGCGAGCGGCACGAGCGCAGCGGCACTGCCCGGATACCGGCACTCGTGAACTCCAAGCCCACGCCGCGGGACATGCCCAGGATTCCCGAGCACGGCGTCATCCCGATTCGCCCGCTTTTGGCGCATGGTCCTGAACTGGACACCACGGGGGAAGCCCACTCACACAGTCCACGGCGCCGCAGCAAGCCGGTCGAGGACCGGCCGTATCGGATTCTCGTCGTCCCGCCTACGCCCGGCGCACGAACCCGCGCGTTCAATGTCGCCCGCTGGCAGGCAGCGGGTGTTGGCCTGCTCATTGTCCTGGCCGTTTTCGTGGCCGGTGCGAGCGTGTCCACGATCGTTGCCTCCCTTCGTGGCCCGGACGCGTTCGCCCCAGCCGACGAGCTCACCTACCTCCGCGACCAGCTCGTGGCGGTGGAGGATTCGCTCTCCGTCACGCGAGCCGAGCTGGCCGACGCACGGAATGCCCGTGACTCGGCAGCCATTCTCGCCGCCGTCACAGATCGTCCGCGGCCGCTGCTCACTCGGGCGAGGGGGATCGGTGCGCGCTCGAGTGGGTCCATGCCGCCAAATGCCGAGGGGTTGCCGGTCATTGGACGAATCGCGAGCACGTTCTCCTATGCTCGGCGACACCCGTTGCTGAAGATCGTCCGTCCGCACCTCGGCGTGGACGTCTCGGCGCCACGGGGGACGCGCATCACCGCTCCGGCTCCTGGGAAGGTGAGCTTCGTCGGGCGGAAGTTCGCATTCGGGCTCGTGGTGGAGATCGAGCACGCCAATGGGGTGCTCACCCGTTATGCACATCTGCGGACCGCCGTGGTGAAGGTCGGGGACCGCGTGACACCGGGCGCGTCGATCGCGACCGTCGGCTCGAGCGGACTCACGTCGGGCCCGCACCTGCACTACGAGATCCTCAACAAGGGACGGGCGGTCGATCCGCTGCGGTTCAAGCTGCCGCAGGCGGTGGATAGCGTGGCAGCGCCTGCTGCCGCGGCTCCCGCCCCACTCGTCCAGGATACGGCGATCGGCGCTCCGCCCGAGGCCCCGCCCCGCTAGCCGGCTGACGCGGGCTGGGCCTGCGCACTTCGGTACGGCATGTGCACTTCTGGATAGGTCACGACGCATCCGGAGTACATCGCCATGAGCAAGTTGCTGCGCGGCCTCGCCGCGGGATATGGAGCGAAGAAGCTGGGCGGGGGATGCTTCAGCACCGTCCTGGTCTTCATTGTGTTGTGGTGGCTGCTCGGCAAGATCGGCATCTTCGGATAGTCGACGGTGCCGGAACCGGGAGGCGCGGGCGATCGGCGTGGAGGCGATCGCCGCGAGGGGGGGCAGCAGGGAGCGCCGGGGCGGCGTGGCGGAAAGAAGTCGCCGTCCTCGCTGGCCTCTGTGCTCAAGGCCATCGGGCTGGTCGTCGTGCTGGTGCTGGTCATCATCTATACGGTGGTGAACACGCGGCCGATCTTCGCCACGCGCGGCAAGCTTGGCGAGGAGTTGCGCCGGCGTTCGCCGGAGTTGGCGAAGGTCATCGCGCCGGGGGACAGCACGCAGATGGACCAGCTCATGGCATCGGACCGGTTCCGGAAGGAGAAGCAGGCCTTCTTCGACGACCTGATGCGCTTGAAGCGGGTGGACTCGGCGCGCGCCGACTCCATCGCCGAGTTCTCGGTTCGGGAAGCGTACATTCGCGGGATCTCGCCGGCGATCATCTTCGGCGTGATGCTCACGGAGAACTCCCGGTTCATCTCGAAGGCGACGTCGAATGTGGGCGCTGTGGGGCTGATGCAGATCTATCCGAAGATCTGGCTCAACAAGGAGATGACGGACAAGTTCGGCGGGGACCTGACGTCGGACTCGACGAACGTGAAGTACGGTGTCTTCATCCTGAGCAAGTACTTCCGGCCGCGAACGGCATCCGGTGGGACGCGCGATCGCGACTGGGCAACCGCGCTCCTGCGGTACAACGGCTGCGTGCGGGGGACGAACACGCCACGCTGCCACACCTATCCAGCGAAAGTGCAGAAGTACGTCGAAGGCTCCGCGAAGTCGATCTGCGACGGACGGAGCTTCTACGACTGCATCGCGAAACCGTTCATCGCGGGACTCTTCGGCGAGACGAACGGCATCGGCCCCGATTCGTTGAGGACGCGATAGCCGTCAGGCGTGCATGGCTTCGTGCGCGGTGCATTCGTCTTCGAGCTGGAGGGTCACGTGGGTGATGGAGAACTCTTCACGAAGGCGCCGGCAGAGCGCGGGCAACACGTCCCGGTCGGTGCGTGAACCGTCCACGGCAATGTGCGCGGAGAGCGACACGCGTCCGCTCGTGATGGACCAGATGTGGAGATCGTGCACCGCACTCACTCCGGCGACGCTGGCGAGCGATTCGCGCACCCGATCGGAGTCGATGCCAGAGGGGGTACCCTCCATCAGGACGCTGAGGCTTTCGCGAAGCAATGCCCACGAGGACCAGCAGACGAGCGCCGCGATGACGACCGATGCCGCGGGATCGGCCCATTGCCATCCGAGATAGGCAACGGCGGCTCCGGCCACGATGGTCCCGACGCTTCCCAGGGCATCCGTCGCGACGTGCAACCACGCGCCCCGGACGTTCAGGTTGCTCTCGCGTCCTCCGCTGAGGACCCAGAGGCCGGCGAGGTTGATGAGCAGTCCGCCGGCAGCGATGGCCATGACCATTGTGCCCGCGACCGGCTGGGGTGACTGGAGGCGGTCCCACGCCTCGATGCACACCCATACGGAGATCGCGATGAGGGTGGCCGCATTCGCGAGCGCCGCGAGGATCTCGGTGCGATAGAAGCCATATGACCGCGCCGGGGTTGGCGGACGCCGGGCGATGAAGGCGGCGAACAGGCTCAGGGCAAGCGCGGCCACATCGGACAGCATGTGTCCCGCGTCCGCGATGAGCGCGAGCGAGTGGGACATCCAGCCGCCAACGGCCTCGGCGACCGCATAGATGGCGGTGAGCACGAGGACCACTGCCAGACGACGCATGTTCGCGTTCTCGCCGCCGTGGTGATGGTGATGGTGGCCGTGTCCGCCGTGGCCGTGATCGTGGTGGGCGCCCATCTCGGTCAGGCGCCGCGGAGGGACATGAGTTGCCGCGCGAGCTCGGCGCGGGGACCAGCGCCGAGCCGGGTGTCGAGCGCGCGTTCATGCTCGGCGAGCAGGGCATTGGCGCGATGGTATGCCTCGCGGCCGGCAGCGGTGACCTCGGCGCGGATGGTCCGGCGGTCGGCGGGGTCATGCACGCGAGCGACAAATCCGTCGGCCTCGAGCCGGTCGATGAGTTGCGTGACGTTCGACTTTCCGCAGCAGTGGCGTTCAGCGAGGCTCGAGAGGGTCAGGGGCTCAGCGGCGAGGACGAGGTGGCGGAGGGCGCCGAGCTTGGCGAGCGAGAGTCCGACACCGGACAGTGCACCTTCGGCACGGGCCTCGACCACGCGCGCCGCGTCGAGCAGCAGGAGCGTGAGGGAGCAGCCGGAGGTTGGGCCAGAGGGGCAGTCGGACATGTCGTAGGGTATGGGGCATCGAGTGGTGGCGTCAACCGTCGGCTTCTCTCGGGTTGCAAAGCAGACCGCGGAACGCTGGAGACGCTGTAAAAGCCACGCCGACCGGCGGCGATGGGACTGTTCAGGACAGGACTGCTCGGGGTGGCGTTCCTGCGTCGCCGAAACAACCGCTCGTAGGACAGCCAGACTCCTGCCTAAAAGACGGGTCTGGCGTTTAGGGTGAGGGGCGCTGTGTTTGGGGTCCGAAGCCGGGTTTGGGGCTCAGGGATTCCAATCAGCGCTAACCCCGGCTTCGGACCCCAAACACAGCGCCCCTCACCCTAAACGCCAGACCCGTCTTTTAGGCAGG
>JBKJMP010000363.1:0-19013 GCA_046596395.1 Gemmatimonadaceae bacterium | reverse complement strand
CCAACGACGGCGTTGCCTCAGCGCATTGCGGCCTCGCTCAGCTTCGGTGCCCTGGCCGCGACCCTCGTGGGCGTGGCGGAGTACTACTCGGCATTTCACGGCGGTGGGGGAACGATTGGCGCGGGGAAGATGACGGCACTCGGCTTCGAGGTGCTGCTCGGTTCCCTCACGGTGACCGGCGCGCTCATCGCCTTCGGCAAGCTCCAGGAGGTGATTCCCTCGCGGCCGATGACGTACCGCGGGCAGAACCTGATGAACTTCGCCCTCTTCGCCGTGGCGCTCGGGCTGCTCATCACCTGCGTGATGAATCCGGCGAACACAGCGGCGTTCTACGGCATGATCGCCCTCGGAGCGACACTCGGCGTGCTGATGGTGCTTCCCATCGGCGGCGCGGACATGCCGGTGGTCATCGCGCTGCTCAACTCGTACTGCGGCCTTGCCGCGGCGGCAACCGGATTTGCGCTCGGGAACAGCATCCTGATCATCTGCGGTGCGCTCGACGGCGCGTCGGGGTTCTGGCTGGCCGTGCTGATGTCGAAGGCGATGAATCGTTCGTTCGCGAACGTGCTGTTCGGCGCGTTCGGCAGTGGTCCGGACGCGGCGACGGCAGTGGCCGGGAGCGCGCTGCCCGTCCGGTCCATTTCGGCGGAGGACGCAGCGATCCAGCTCGCGTATGCGCAGCGCGTGATCATCATCCCGGGCTACGGCATGGCGGTGGCGCAGGCGCAGCATGCGGTGCGCGAGCTGGCGGAGTTGATCGAGAAGCGTGGTGGGGAGGTGAAGTACGCGATTCATCCCGTCGCGGGGCGCATGCCTGGGCACATGAACGTGCTGCTCGCGGAATCGAACGTGCCGTACGACCGGCTGTACGACATGGACGAGATCAACGGCGAGTTTCCGCAGACCGACGTCGCGCTGGTGATCGGGGCGAACGACGTGGTGAATCCTGCTGCGCGCTCGGACACGGCGTCGCCGATTTATGGGATGCCGATTCTCGATGCGGATCGTGCCAAGCACTGCATCGTGCTGAAGCGCGGCATGGCGGCGGGGTTCGCGGGCATCGAGAACGCGCTGTTCCACTCGCCGTCCACGAGCATGCTGTTCGGGGATGCGAAGACGTCGATCATGAAGCTCGTGAGCGAGGTCAGGAGCGCGTGACGAGCATGAATCGGATAGCTTGAACCGCATCCGATAGCGCATCCTCCTCTCGCACCCGAGAGGAGATTCCATGCTGACCATGACGCCGCGCCGCACCGACACGCATCTCGCGCTCGCCGAGCGTGTCCGATCCTATATCGATGCTCATGTGGATGAGCCGTTGCCGCTCGCGCGCCTGTCGCGCGAAGCAGGGGTGAGCCCAGCGCATCTTCAGCGCACGTTCGCGCGCGTGGTTGGGCTTTCGCCGAAGCTCTACCAGGAGCAGCGGCGCGTGGAGGCGCTGAAGTCGGCGCTGCGGGATGGGCGCACGGTGAGCAGCGCGACGTACGAGGCCGGATTCGCATCGGGGCGTCGCGTCTACGAGACCGCACACGAGGCGATGGGGATGACCCCGGGCGCATACCGCCGGCGCGGGATCGGGGAGACGATTCATTTCACGCTCGTCCCGACGTCTCTTGGGCTACTCCTCATCGCTGTCACGGCAAAGGGGGTGTGTGGCGTCTCGCTCGGCGACGACGAGGCGTCGCTCGTGGAGCGGTTGCGCGGCGAGTATCCGGGCGCGGAGCTCGTGCGTGCGACGGATGCACGCGACCGAATCGTGGATGCGGTCGTCGCGCACGTCGAGGGACGCGCGAGTGACACGGAGCTCCCGCTCGACGTGCGGGCGACGTCGTTCCAGTGGCAGGTGTGGCGTGCGCTCCAGCGAATTCCCGCGGGGGCGACGCGAACCTATCAGGCGATCGCGACGGAGCTCGGCCGTCCAACGGCGGCGAGGGCAGTGGCGCGCGCGTGCGCGAGCAATCGCGTCGCGGTGCTCATCCCGTGTCATCGCGTCGTGCGCGGAGATGGTGGACTTGGCGGCTATCGGTGGGGGATCGCGCGCAAGGCGGCACTGCTCGCGCGTGAGGGCGCCGTGTAACTCTCGCGAGGGCTGGTCGTAGAGCCTACATTGACACGAGCGTCGTGTCGTGCCGGCCGCAGCACTGGAGAGTCATCACGTGAAAGCGACATTCGCAGGTCACCCGCAGCAGGCTCCCCCTCCGTCCCCACCGCCCGATGCACGGGTGCTGCGGGAGCAGATCCGGCAGACGATCCAGGACGCGCAGGCGGCGGCGCGCGATGCAGAGGCACAGGCACAGGTACGAGCCCAGTCGGGCGAGATCCGCATCACCGTTCCGCCTGTTCCTCCGCTCCCGCCCTTCCCCGACGGCCCTCGCGGTTTCGGCACGACGCAGAATCCCTTCGACCACAACGTGATCCCGCCGCAGGTGGTCGATATCGCGATGGGATTCTTCGTGATGTGCGCTGTGATCGTGATCGGGTGGCCGTTAGCGCGTGCCTTTGGCCGGCGGTTGGAACGGAAGGCCGATGTGCCCGGGGCAATCGCCCCCGCAGTTACGGAACAGCTTCTGCGCATCGAGCAGGCAGTGGAGGCGATGTCGATCGAGGTCGAGCGGATTTCCGAGTCGCAGCGGTTCATGGCAAAGCTGCAGAGTGCAGAACGGGCTGGGTTGCCTGGGCAGAGGAGCTGACTTTGCGTGCTGTTGTCCTGAGCGAAGCGAAGGAGCTGCACCTTCGAACGGCATGCGGTGCAGATCCTTCGCTTCGCTCAGGATGACAAGGTGAGGCGCGTCCCCTATCGGTCCCGCTCCCTCGAGTCCGAGTTCACGCGGCTGCGGTACACGGCGTCGCGCTCCCTGCGCTCACGATCGCGCTCCCATTCGCGGCGCAGGCGCTCCTGGAAGCGGTGGGACGGCTGGCGGGTGGGATTGCGCACGACTTCAACAACCTGCTGACGGCCATCAATGGGTACGCGGACTTCCTGCTCGCCGATATCGAGCGGAACGATCCGCGACGCGACGACGTGCGCGAGATCAAGAAAGCCGCGACGCGCGCCGGTGCACTGACGACGCAGCTCCTCGCCTTCAGTCATCGGCAAATCCGCCAGCCGCGGTCGCTCGACCTCAACGCGCTGCTCACGGATCTCGAGCGCATGCTGCGCCGCGTGATCGGCGAGGACGTCACCATCGACTGGCGGCCGAGTGAGCGGTTGGGCAGCGTGCGCGCGGATCCGTCGGAGATCGAGCAAGTGCTGCTCAACCTCGTCGTGAACGCTGGCGATGCGATGCCGAACGGCGGAACGATCAGCGTCTCCACGGCGAGTGCGGTCTTCGGCGCCGACAACGGCCATGCGGATCTCGCGGCTGGGCGGTACATCCGGCTGCGCGTGAGCGACACCGGCATAGGGATGGACGCCGTGACCCGGGCTCGCATCTTCGAGCGCTTCTTCACGACGAAGGGGCCCGGCAAGGGCACGGGGCTCGGGCTGTCCCACCGTCTATGCCGTCGTGCAGAACCTTCAGGGCGTGGTCGACGTGGAGAGCGTCGTCGGGCGAGGGACATCGTTCACGGTCTACCTGCCGCCGCACGACGAGCCTGCGGACGCGCTCGCGTCCGGCACGCTGTCCACGGTTGCACCGCCCGGCGTGGAGACGGTGCTGCTCGTGGAGGACGAGGAGGGGGTCCGCGCGCTCGGTGCGCGGATTCTCGAGCGGCACGGCTACACCGTGCTCGAGGCGCGCAATGGGCGTGACGCGCTGAGTGTGGCCGCACAGCACAGCGGCGTCATCGACCTGCTGCTGACGGACGTGGTGATGCCGGAGATGGGGGGCAAGCAACTGGCGGAGGCGCTGGTGTCGCGCGACGCGGCGCTGCGAGTGCTTTTCATTTCGGGGTACACGGACGGCGACATCAGCCGTCGCGGGGAACTCGATCCGAATACCGCGTTTCTCCAGAAGCCGTTCACCGCGCGCGGATTGCTGGGGCGCGTGCGCGAAGTGCTGGATGGCGATGCAGTAGCCGCCTAACCTATCGCAGTTCCATGGGCGGTGCCTCTGCCTTCAGGCCTGCTCGGCTTCATTGCGCCGCTCGCGCGGGGCACACCAGTCCGCGCCTTCGAAGCGTGGCGGCGAGACTGTCAGCGATCTCCTCGCTGAACGCAGCGGTATAGTGGACGGCGTCCACATACAGCGAGTCGCGCCGGCCCTTTTGCATGTCGGCGAGCCAGAGTACGTCGGCAAGCTGGCCGGCATCGCGTCGAGCAGCCATGTGGCGATACACCGGTGCGATTTCGTCCCACGCGGCGTCGTGGAATGGGTGGTACTGCACGTCGTACTGCCATGCGGGTGCCGGTTGCCAGACAAAAACCGTTGCAATCTGATACGTGCTCGCGGTGGCTTCGATCAACGCCTTGTTGCCCAGCCAGCGTTCCGCGACGCTCTCCACCAAGCGCGGATCGCTTGGGGGATACAGGGTAGCGACGTTCTTGGCTTGCGGTGCGAGAACGCCAACGATCGATCGTGCCGCACGTAGGACGGGCAGGTTCGCGAGGATGGGCGCAAAAGAGGCGCGCGTGGGCCGCGTGGCTTCAAGCCCGCGAACGAAGCGGTCAATGTCGCGCGCGATCTGGTGCACGGAATCCGGCAGATGAGCCGCGTCGTTGATGCCATTGAGGAATATCACGACGTCTGGGCGGACACCCGCGAGCAGCAACCCTTCGAACAACGCACGTTCCTGCGTGCTCAGGAAGCCGGACTGGCCGAAGTTGTATACCCGGGTGCGATTGCCGCAGTTTCCGGCTGTCAGCGCACGCTGCAACGCGGACGGAATCGACCGGGCGTCGGGGACTCCCGAACCGAACAAGGTGGACCCGCCAAACGTCAGGATATTTGTGCTGGATGAATCGGGCGGCCACGGTCCCTGATTTTCGACGTGCCGGAATCCAGCGACATCGACATTTACGAAGTCGCCGGTGCGCGGCGCCTCGCGATACAGCGTGACCGGATCGAATCGGTAGGGGACGACCGACTCGTTTAGGAGGCGCACGATCTGATCCGCCGATAATCCGGGAAGGACCTTGCGATAGAGCAGCGAATCCGCCTCGACGGCGCGAACAGCCGAGGTGTGCCGGAGGGCGGATAACACGGGGTATCCGATCCCAATCACGACGTTGACGACCAGGAACAGAATGGCCGTGTTCAGGAGGACCACTGCGGTCGTCGTGTAGAGCGACGCCAACTTGGCCCACCGGGATGGCATTGACGGGCGCGCTTTCTCCAATGGCTCCGCAGCCGAGTGTGTGGGTCGTCACGCGCGTGCGATCGAGAGTATCTATCGCCCCAGGGCCTCGTGCGCAACCGGACTGGATCTCGCGTCGTCGTGGGTCTGGATGCCATCACCCGCGCGCGCAGCTTCGCGCCCTTCTTCACGACGAAGGAGCCAGGGCTTTCTACCGTGTATGGCATCGGGCAGAACCTGCGCGGAGCGGTGGACGTCGACTCTATGACCTCATGCACCGGTGTTCGGCGCGATACCTCCTCATTTCTGAGAACTACAGCGCGCACCCCATCGACGTGGTCTACCGTGGGCAGAGTGGGCAACTCCACAAGCGCGATTTTGCTGGGGAGATTCTGGAGGCGTTTCCCGACGTGTCGCTGGTGGACTACGGCTTTACGTATCACCGCGACCCGCGCTGGTTCCCTCAGGAGGACGTAACCTGGTTCCTCATGGAGAAGAGGTAGCGACATCGTTTCACAGCGGCAGCCGCGCTCGCTCGACCTCAACGCGCTGCTGACGGATCTGGAGCGCATGTTGCGTCGCGTGAGGCGCTGGTTTCGCGCGATGCATCGCTGCGGGTGCTGTTCATCTCCGGGTACACCGACGGCGACATCAGCCGTCGCGGCGACCTCGACCCGAATACCGCCTTTCTCCAGAAGCTCTTCGCCGCGCGGGGATTGCTCGGGCGCGTGGCCGCACCGTTGCGGCTCGGCTGGTTTCTCCACGGCCAGAAGGGGTCTCTGGACGAACGACCCTTCTGCTGAGCTGGACCACGCGATAGTACTGTGCACGGCGGTCTTTCGGCCATGGCCGGTGAATCATCCGCCCTCTCCAGCCACACGCAATGCCCGCGAACACCCCGGTCGTCCGAAAGTTGTGGACGCTGTTGACCCCGAGCGAGCGTCGGGAACTGATCGTCTTGCTGTTCGGCATGGTGATCGCCATGGCGCTCGAGACGTTGAGCGCAGCGCTCGTCCTCCCGGTGCTCTCGATGATGACAGAGGGGGGGGCAGCGTCGGCTGTACCCGGCATTCACGCGATCGTGCAGCGGTTCTCCGGTGGCGGGAGCGCGCCGCTCGCCGCCATGCTCGTCCTCGTTGTCGTCTATCTGGTCAAGAATACATTCCTAGCGACGTTGATCTGGCGCCAATCTCACTTCGCGCACTCGCTGAACGTCAACCTCTCCCAGCGAATCTTCGCCCTGTTCCTTGCGCAGCCCTACACGTTCCATCTCGAGCGGAATGCCGGTCACCTGCTGAGCGGCATTTACGAGGACGCCGGCCTGGTCGCTGAAGAGGGCGTTGGCCAGGGGTTGGCCGTGTGCGCGGAGGTCTTCGTGCTGGCAGCGCTTGGAGCATTGGTACTATACGTCGAACCCCTGGGTGCGCTCCTGGTCGCGGCGGTGGTTGGCGGTTCGGCATGGGCATTCCATGCGTTGTCCCATCGCCGGATCGACCAGTGGGGCGCCGAGCGCCAATTTCATTCGGATCGCGCGCACCAGCATCTCCTGCAGGGCCTCGGCGCGGCGAAGGAGGTGATCGTTCTCGGACGCCAACAGGAGTTCCTCGAGCAATACCACTGGCACAACGCGCGTCGCGGAAGCGCGTCGCAGCGCTTTTACACGCTGAAGCAACTGCCCAGGCTCGCGCTGGAGTCGTCGACCATCGTGGCGCTGGCGATACTCATGTGGGTGTTGCTCGCCGACGGGCAACCCGCGTACGCTGTGCTCCCCACGATCGGCTTGTTCGCGGCCGCAGCGGTTCGGGCCCTCCCTTCAGCCAATCGCATCCTGGGTGGCATGCAGAGCTTCCGCTATGCACTGCCGTCCGTCTCGCGTCTTTACACGGAATTCACCGAGTTGGCGCCGCTGAATGCGGCGGACGGCGCGTCCAGCCCTTCGGTTCTACGCGATCGCATGGAGCTCCATCGCGTCTCATACACGTATCCCACATCGCCCCAACCGGCGCTCCTCGACGTTTCGATGCACGTAGCGCTCGGTGAGTCGGTCGGGATCATTGGCTCGAGTGGTGCCGGCAAGAGTACGCTCGTCGATGTACTCCTGGGGCTGCTCGAGCCGAGTTCCGGGTCGGTGCGCGTGGATGACCAGGACATTCGCACGGCGCTTCGGGCGTGGCAGAATCAGGTGGGGTACGTTCCGCAGGTCGTGTACCTCACGGACGATACCGTGCGGCGCAATATCGCCTTCGGTTTGCCGGACGAGCGCATCGACGAGCACGCGTTGCGACGGGCAATTCGAGGTGCGCAGCTCGAAACCTTCGTGCTCGCATTGCCGGAGGGACTCGATACACGAGTCGGTGAACGCGGCGTACGCATTTCCGGTGGCGAGCGCCAGCGCATCGGAATCGCGCGCGCCCTCTATCACGATCCGGCGATCCTCATTCTCGATGAAGCGACGAGCTCTCTCGATGCGGCGACGGAACGGGGCGTCATGGCGACCGTCAATGACCTCAAGCGCAAGAAGACGGTCGTGATCGTCTCGCACCGGGCGACGACGATCGAGCAGTGCGATCGCGTATACGAGCTATCGGACGGACGGGTGAGGCTCGTGCGCGACTAGAGCGACGCGAGGACAGCTCGCAGCGCGTCGAGATCGCAGGTGTGCGACGAATACCAGTCTGCCGGGTTGGCCAGCTGGCTCGGAACCATGTGTGCCTGCGCACCAAGCACCTGCGCGAGCGAGACGAAGTGCTTGTCGCCCAACGGAGAGATGTCCACATAGTGCTCCAGGCGCTGCGACCACAGAATGTTCGTTGCGTGTGCACCGTGCGGCGCGATGAGCACGCGAACATGTGCCAGGCGACGCACCTGCTCTTCGATCGGGAGACTCCCCGGCACGATCACGTCTACTGACGGGAAACAGTCGCGTATGATGCGCAGCGCATCCGCGTCGTTCGTCAGGGCACGCGTCTCCGCGGGACCGCGGGTGAGATAGATGACGTCACTTCCAGGACGGGAGCTGCCGACACCGGCAGCACGCCTGACGCGCTCAGCCACTTCCGTGAGAAGGGCGCGGTTCAGGTACCCCACGGGGAGCAAACGATGGACCGTGACGTCGTGTCCGCGCACGACCGCGGATGGTGGGACGAGAACCACGTCTTGCGGAAGCTCGATCATCCTGATGAGCGGATGGGCGAACGCCGAGGCGGGCACGGCCAGCGCGGCATCGTGCGGAATCGCGTCCTCCCAGGCAATCAGCGACGGGAGCAGCTCGGCGACGAAGTGATGGAAGTTCGCTCCGTTTCTCTGAAGTGCGATGTGCGCACCACGGAGGTGCAGCGCAGAAACACGCGCAAGGCGGTTGGCCTGGCTGCCGCACGACATGTCCCTGTCCAGCTGGTCGTTGCCGCTCAACACCCTCAAGCCGGTTGAAGACGACAGCAACCATGCCGATGGCAGGCGAACGGACGACAGCGTCGCATCGCGGCCGCCGGATGCACGGAGGGATCGGGCGAGGATGCCCATCCCGCCATCGGCGAAGTACGGATGGGCATCGAGCGTGGGGTGTGCGAGGGTGTGCGCGGGATACCACCATGTCCCGCCCGTGACATGGATCGAAGCGTGACCGCTCGCGGCCCCGCTATTCGATGGAATCCACGCGCTGAGATGCCGTTCAAGCCAGCCGAGGCTCGCGGGGAAGCGGACGCGCAGCAGGATGGCCAGCCGGAGCATCGCGAGCGT
This sequence comes from Gemmatimonadaceae bacterium, assembly GCA_046596395.1. Lineage (GTDB taxonomy): Bacteria > Gemmatimonadota > Gemmatimonadetes > Gemmatimonadales > Gemmatimonadaceae > AG11. The sequence continues at coordinate 10,040 of JBKJMP010000363.1, read as the reverse complement.
GAAACGACGCATCATCTCGTCGGGGTGGGCGCTAGTCCTTCACGCCGCAGAACATCCAGTGAAACGTGTCGCCGCGCTCGTCACTTCGGTATTTCGCCGCCATGTAGCCAATATGCACGGGGCGAAACATGTGGAACTTCTGCTTGAGGTGATCCTCGTCGCGGATGAAGCTCATGTACGGATCGTGGTCGCCCACGCGTGGATCGCGAATCCGTACGCGCCGCAATCCGTCGTCTGCCGGCACGGAGTCATCGAAGTAGTCCTTCGCCTGCTCGCCGATCATGGTGGCGAAGAAGACGCCGCCGGGCCGCAGGCTGCCCGCGAGCGTCGCGACGCAGAGTTCGAAGTCCGTGTCGGACAGGTAGTACAACACATCGAGCGCCGTGACCACGGCGACGTTCGCCTCCACGCAGTAGAACGCATTCTTCCGCGGGTCCGGCGCGCAGCGCAGCAGCTTGCGCGCGAGATGGGGATACCGGATCCGGGCAATGTCGAGATCATGCTGCCCGATGTCGCAGCCCCACGCATCGAAGCCCTGCTGCGCGAAGAAATTCACGGTCGCGCCCTGCCCGCACCCGAAGTCCACGATGGTTTCCCCGTCACCCACGAGCTTGAAGTCGTGCCGGAGGATGCGGCCGTAGAACCGAAAGACGTGCGATTCCACATTGGGCGCGAACATTCCGCGCTCCCAATAGGCGTCATTGTGCTCGAGGTACCCGCGCGCGTCGTCGGTCATGGTCAGCGGATGTCGTCCGGGGTGAGGGGGTCTCCAGCACGCAGCGCCCGGCGTGCGGGCTGGCCCAGGATCGCGTCGATGTGGCGCGGATGCAAACCGCCCGCCGGTCGCACCGACCGCACGTTCTCCCGCGTGAACGCCTCGCCCAGTGCGATGTCACGTGCCGCGCGGAGCGAACGTCGATACGGAATGCTCGTCTGCTCCGCGAGCGACGCGCCATAGTGCGGCGCCCCGATCATCTGCTCGACGGTGCGGATCGAGCGCACCATCGCGGCGAACTGCGTGGGATCCAGTGAAAACGCCGAATCCAGCGCGGCGACGTCGCCCAGGTGGAAATGCTTCTCGACAAGATTGGCGCCCAGGGCCACGGCGGCGATGGGCGCCTCGATGCCGAGCGAGTGGTCGGAGAGTCCGACCGGGACATCGAACTTCTTCACCAGGTCCGGAATGGACGCCAGGTGCATTTCGCCGGCCGGTGCGGGGTATCCGCTGTTGCAGCGCAGCAGCGCGATCGACTGCGCGCCGGCCGCACGCGCCGCTCCCACGGCTTCCTCGATTTCCTCGAGTGTCGCCATGCCCGTGGAGATCAGCATCGGCTTCCCCGTTTCCGCCATGCGGCGGATGAGAGGGATATCGACGATCTCGAACGAGGCGACCTTGTACGCCGGCACGTCCATCGCCTCGAGAAACTCGACGGCGGACGCATCGAATGGAGACGAGAAGAGGTGAATGCCGATGTCGTCCGCAACGGCTTTCAGGCGAGGCTGCCACTCCCACGGCATTTCGGCGCTGGCGTAGAGCTGGTGCAGCGTCTGGCCCATCCAGAGACCGTCCTCGAGAAGGAACGGTTCCGTCGCGACGTCGAGCGTGATCGTGTTTGCCGTATAGGTCTGGAGCTTGATCGCGTCCGCACCGGACGCTTTCGCGGCATGCACCAGCCGCTCCGCACGCGCGTAGTCCTGCATGTGGTTCGCCGACATCTCGGCGATCACGTAACACGGATGGCCAGGGCCGAGCGTCCGGCCGGCGATCGCGATGGTCCTCATGCCGGTCTCGCCAGCGACGTGGCGCGAGCGCGGTCCCCGGTGCGGATCCACTCGGACGCAACACGCTCGATCGCCTCGGCAATCCGCCGCGCGCCACGGCCGTCGACCATCGCACGAGCGGCTTGCGCCTGCGCCTCGCGTCGCTCGGGGCGCGACAGCATTTCGTCGATCGCCATCGCAATCCGCTCGGGAGACCCACCCTCCGCGCCGATGTTGGTGACCCATCCCTGCTCGTGGTAGTATGCGCACTCGTCTATCATGTCGTCCTCGACAGGCCAGGCGATGACGGGGATGCCGCATGCGAAGGCTTCGAGCATCGATACGCCAGCGGTCGTGACGCAGAGTGTACTTTGGCGCAACGCAGCGACCAACTCACCTGCGGACACGTGCTGCCGTACGTCCACGCCGGCGTGGCGCGCGCGCGACACTGCCGTGGCATCGAACGCTGGGGAGACGATGAAGACCACTGGCCCCCACGCTGCCGGTCGTGCGGCCCCCAGCAGTCGCGTTATCCATTGCTGTGCACGCGCGCCACTTCCCGCCACGATGACCACGCCGTGGCGGTCGTCAGGTGGCGGCGGAAGATTCGAGAACTCTGCGCGAAGCGGCACATACGCCAGGCCCAGGAGCATCACGGATTGGGCACCGAGAGCCGGGTACTGGTGATACGCCGGAAATGCCGAGCAGTTGATGACGATATCTCCATCGACGCCGGGGCCACCGCCGTCATCGATGACCGCAAGGAGGAGGTGCTCTCGCGCGGCCAGCGCATGCCAACGCCCCACATCTGGATGGTCGACGACCACTACCACTGGCTCGCCGCTGCCAACAAGTGCCTCCACCGCACTCACGCTGATGCGTTCATACCCCGCGACGAAAAGCGCTGCGTCACCTTCACAGCATACGCGCGCCGAGGCGTGCATCGCGCGCAACACCGCAGCGACGCGAACGGCATGGCCATATCCCACCACCGGTCCTGCCACGGTCGCGAAGATGATGCCGGCGCTCACGAGGCCGACAGGATGTCGTCGAGTGCCACGGTGAACGCGCTGAACGCGGCGTCGACATCCGTCCGGACGCTGGGGAACGCGGTGATGACACGACCTTCCACGCCGCAACGAATGCCGCGGACAACGAGCGCCGATGCGATGCGGTGTGCCTCGTCCACGCTGGCGAATTCGAGGGCCCACATGAGCCCCGTTCCGCGCACGAGGCACACGCCCTCGTGCGCATCCCGAAACGCCATGAGGATCCCGCGAATGCGATCGCCCTTCTCGCGAATCTCGGCCAGCAGCGTGTCGTCCATCCTTCGTATCACTTCCAGCGCGGCGAGGCAGCCCGTTGGATGGCCCGCGTACGTGGAGCCATAGAGATACTTCTCGAAGGGGTCTGCAGACACGGCGTCGAGCGCGGTCCACACGGCGTCACTCACCAGCGTCACGGCTAGCGGGAATTCCCCGTTCGTAACCCCCTTGCCGATGACGAGGATGTCCGGACGCGGAACGAATGCCTCCGTCGCCACGAAGCGGCCGGTGCGTCCGATGCCGGTGGAAATCTCGTCGGCGATCATCACGACCCCGTGTTCTCGGCAGCGTTGCGCCAGCACCTCGTAGCAGTACGGGTTCACGGCCCGCACGCCGGCCACTCCCTGCACCGGCTCGAACACGAATCCGGCGACGAGCGGCCACGAGCCCGCCTGCTCGATTGGCTCCGTCGCGAGCGCCGCCCACGCCGCATCGACTGACGCGATCGAGTCGTCCACCACCCACCGTCCCAGTGCATGCGTGTGGCTCGCGCAGGGGAGGATCTCGCGGCGGCGGCGAAAGCCCGCGGTCGTCAGGGTGGCGAGCGTCGTTCCATGAAAGCCGTTTCGCAGCGTGACGAAGTCGCTCTTCTCGCCCGGGGCGAATCCCGCCGCACGCTGAAACTGATAGGCCATGCGGATCGCGCTGTCCACCGCATCTGACCCCGACGTGCTGTAGCTCACCCGGGCGTACCCGGTGCGGACGCACAGCGCGCGGGCGAGTTCCATGGCGGGCGGATGCAGGACCCCGAAGAGGTCGGCCGAATAGCCCTCCGCCATCCGCCGCCGGACCTCCGCGTCACCCGTCCCGAGTATGGCCGTCCAGTACAACCCACCGTTCAGGTCGAGCAATCGGCCCGCAGACGTCTGCACATAGTCCCCATCCGTTCCGAACACGGTGAGGGCATGCGCGCCATAGGCATCATACGACGGAACGAGGTAATCGCGGCCGGTCATCGTCGCCATCCGGCCGTCGGCCGGCCCGTGCGGCTCATCACGAGTTTCGACGAAGCATCCGCGCGGGATTTCCGGCAAACACCGCAGCGGCAGGAACCTCGCCGAGCACGTTGCTGCCTATCCCGATGAATGCGCCTTCGCCCACGTGCGCCCGCTCGATGATGTTGCTGTTCGGGCCGATCCAGCTGCGCTCTCCAACGCGCGCGCCGCCACATACGATCGTACCAGCGGCAATACACGTGGCGCGGCCGATGCGACTGTTGTGGCTGATTTGAGAAAGGTCGTCGATCTTCACGTCGTCCTCGATCACCGTATCATCAAAAATTCCCCGCTCCACCGTGCAGAGGGAACCGATCCAGACGTCGTCGCCTATCGTCACACCTCCGTAATGCGGCGTGTGGATGAGCCGCCCCTCCTCGTCGGGGACGAATCCGAATCCATCCTCTCCGATGACGGAGCCTGGCTTGAACTGGCATCGCGCGCCGATGCGCGTGCGCCCTGCCACGACCACGCGCGCGCCGATTCGGGAATCGTCCCCGATCACGACGTCCGGCCCTATGAGGGCGAAAGCGCCGATGGCGACGCGCGCGCCGATGGTCGCGCCCGGATCAATGTGCGCGGAGGGATGCATCGTCGCGACGCTCGGCGCCGGAAAGAAATGCCGCGCGGCGCGCACGAAGCTCAATCGCGGATTCGGCACGCGCAGATGTGGCCCGCTCACCACGTACGCGTCGTCCGCGGCCGAGCAGATGATCAGGTTGTCCGGCAGATCACGCAGCCGGTCCCACACCTCCACGACCGAGCGCTCGACGAAGAGCATGCAGGCGGGCCGCACATGCTCGAAGGAGCACGTACCGCTCAGCGCGATGTCCTCTCCCCTGAGTTCGGCGCCCAAAAAACTCGCAACGTGAGACGCATGCAGAACGGTCATCCCTTCTCCTCGTGGCCGGCACCGGACGCTCCCGAGCCGACGGCGCAATCTAGCGTCGAGGCGAGGGTCTCACAGTGGTGACATTCGCGTGATGGTCGTATCCGGCGCGCGGCACAATCCGGATTGCGGTGCAGCGCTGACGCCGCTCACCCGACTCCGGTCCCGCCCTGTCCCGACGATTCAGTACCTCGAACGCCGTGCGACTGGCGGGGATCGGCCCAGTCGCGCTTGACCACCACCGTCGGCGTCTCGGGCCCCGACCCGACCCGTTCCACGTTCCGCAACGCGCGGGACTGCTGTATTTCCATCATGAAGCGCTCGCCGACGTGCTTCTGCGACCACCCGCCATTTCTGGCGTTGTACTGCTGCCGGAAGTTCGCGAACGTGAGGGGGTCGGGGCTTCTAAAATGGTATGCGATGCCGAGCGGCTCGAGTCGTGCCTCGAGATCTCCCGCGTAGGCGTCGCGAATCCAGGACAGGATATCGAACGTGAAGCGCTCGGACGACGACGGTGCGCCAGTGGCCGGCACGCGCAGCAACCGGGTGTAGCGTCGAAGCTCGTCGACCGCTTCCCGCTCGCGAGGCGAAAAGTCGAGTTTGGCCAGTCGGGGCTCGACCGCTTCGCGGGAGATCCACTCGTCGAGCCCCTCGACGCCGAACAAGAGCACCTTGCCGATGTACGCCAGATTGACCTTGAGGAAGCGGTCGCCAGCGAGTATTTGGCGCCAACGCTCGTCATCCCGAATCACGCTGGCCTCGAGGGTCGCTTCGCTCTCGAACAACTCTGCGCGAACGTCGGTCGCGTAGTCCCGGAACAGCGCGGCGACGGCGGGAGGTGCACCCGGCGCCCTGTCGAGGATGTCCGTGAAGATCTCGAGTGGGGGAACACCGCGCACCTGCAGGTACGCCAGCAGCGGCCGCAAGTATCCGGTGTTCCAGAGAAACTCGGTGAGAAACCCGATTGCGCGCGCGCGCAGAAATTCCTCGAAGGTGAACGAGATACTCTCCGTGACGATCTCTTCGCATTCCATGACACGCACCGGCCCGCCGAGATCGTATTCCCCGAAGTTCGTATCCATCGGCCGGAACATCGTCCGCGCGTCGTACAGCGCACGCGATTCCATCGTGTTCAACTCCGTTCCCGGGAAAAGCCGGAGGTTGTAGATCGACAGGTAGTCGGAATTGAGGTGCATCAGCTTCGAGACGCCGTCGGTGAACGACGCGAACGTCTCGCCCGGCAGACCGAAGATCAGCTCGGTGCCGATGGGAATGCCCTGCGATTTTGCCCAGGTGGTGATAGCGAGGTACTTGTCGTACCCGATATTCGACCGATGGATGTTCTCGAGCACCTGCGGATCGGCCGACTGGAAGCTCGCGTAGAACGGTGTGAGCGGCCAGAGCGTCTCGATGACCTCCAACGTGCGTGCGTTGGGATTCTTCGCGGTGTAGACGTAGACCTGCTTCGGATAGCCGGTGGTGCGCTGGCTTTCCTTGAGGAAGCGCGCGAGCTCGATGTCTCGTGGCAGGATGCCGAAGTTCACGTCCGCGACGATGAGCGTATCGGTCTGCACCCGGCGACGGATGTATTCCACCTCCGCCACGGCTCGTTCGGCACCCACCCAATGGAGTTTCAGGAATGCCTCGCTCCCCTGTTCGCAGAACGCGCACGAATAGGGGCACCCCCGAGTGAACTCGACGATGGGTTCGAGTCCGGCGTCGAGAAACGAATCCAGGAGTCCGGTCAGATAGGGGGACGGCATCTCCGTCAACGGGATGCGGCCGAGGGGAGGCCCCAGGATGATGGTCCGTCCTTCGTCGGCAACGGCGAAGCAGCCGGGCACGGAAGACCGCTTCAACGCTTCCCGATCCGTGCCGTGCTCGAGAACGCGCCCGACGAGCGCCGCGAATGCCACCTCTCCCTCGCTCACGACGTGGAAGTCGAGCGCGGGGTTGTTTCGCGCATAGGCGCGATACGCGCGCTCCTCGCGGTTCAGATTCGGCCCACCCTGGACCACGATCGCCTTCGGCCACCTCCCCTTGATCCACCGCACCAGCTCCGCCGAAAGCTTCGCGTTCCAGAAATAGTGCGAGAGCGCGACAACGTCGGGAGGTTGCGTCTCCAGCGCGCGTGTGAGGGCCCTGACGTCCTTGACGATCACGATGTCGAGGGCGTCCGGATACATCGCGAGCGCGTACGCGGCAATGCGGGCCACGTTGTAGGGCACGGTCGACGGCGAGAGCGCACCATAGCTCTCGTGGACCACGTCACCCATCACGATCCGGAGCTGCCTCTTCATGTGCTCTCACCCCAGATGCAGCACATGTAGGGATCATGATGTCCCACGCGCGTGCCGTGGACATCGATACGGCGCAGGCCGTTGCCGGCCGGCACCGACGAGTCGAAATGCTTCTTCGCCTGCTCGCTGATCATCGTCGCGAAAAATACACCTTCGTTACGCCTCGCGCGTCGAAGGGCGGAGAGGCAACGCTCGAGGTCGGCTTCGGAGAAGTGGTAGCGCAACCCCGCTCGGCCTGAAGGCGTCGCGGCCGGCTTCACGCGCGCTCCCCGGAAGCGGATGGACGGGGGCCGGGTTTCCCCGTAGGTGACTGGCGTGTCTCGAGGTCGGGCTCGGCGTGCAGGCTTCGATAAGCATCGAGCACATCGTGCCACCCCGAGCGACCGCCAAGGCGTGCGTGGATGGCGCGGGCGAGATCGAGATCGGCTGCGGTATCCACTGTCCAGCGAAGCGACGAGAGGTCCACCGCGTTCCGCACGTAGGCGGTCCGGAACAGCGTTGGATTCGCCAGCATGTACGGCGTCACGTGCTCGCGCGACGCGGGATCGCGATCGGCCGTCCACGCGCACTCCAGCGCAGCCGCCGTGAACGCTTCTACGTCGCACCCGTCCGGGAAATCCGCCGTGAGCGCATAGTCGATGGGGGGGTCGCGTGAGAGCACTCCACGGACGACGCGATCGATGAGTTCCGGGTCCACGAACGGGCAATCAGCGGTGATGCGCACGATCACGTCGGCACCTCGATCGCGCGCCGCGGTACGATACCGGGACAGGACATCGAGCTCGTCGCCGACGTGGACCGGCGCGCCCAGCCGAACGCACTCCGCCGCAATGGCCGCATCGGCCGGTGCCATCGACGTCGCGACAATCGTCTCACTGACCTCGCCGGCGAGACGCGCGCGTTCCACGACATGCGCCAGCATCGACTGGTCGCCAATGCGCATCAGGACCTTCCCCGGAAGCCGAGTGGATCCCATCCGCGCCTGCACGATGGCGACGACGTTCAAGGCGTTCGGGGCTCGAGGGTTCAGCGAGGGGCCGGCACCTCACGCCAAGGCAGGAGGTGCAGAGCCCTCGACTTCGCTGGGGATGACGACTCAGTAGTATTGCAGGAGTATATGTTCTCGACGTCCCCGGGGAGAGACCGATGAAACAGCGAGACGTCTTCCTCGACTCGGAGGGCGACGCATGGCACGAGCGGAACGCGGACGCCGCGATGCTCGGGCGCACCCCTGCCTCCGACCCGCTCCTGCGAAAGATCGTCGGCCTGCCCATCGACGGGGGAGTTGCCCCACGCCTGCTGGAGATCGGTTGTGGAGCCGGCGCGATGCTGGCTTGGCTCACCGAGCATCGCGGCTTCGAGTGCGTCGGCATCGATCCGTCGCCGCTCGCGATCGCCGCCGCGGCGGCACGCGGCGTCACGGCCGTCCGGGGCAGCGCAGAGCAGCTTCCTTTCGACGATGGCTCCTTCGACATCGTGGCGTTCGGATTCTGCCTCTATCTGTGCGATCGCGAGGATCTGTTTCGCATCGCGGCGGAGGCGGATCGCGTGCTCGCCACAAACGGCTGGCTGCTGATCTTCGATTTCTACTCCCCCACGCCGGTGAAGCGGCCGTACCATCATCATCCTGGGGTGTTCAGTTACAAGATGGACTATCGCACGCTCTTCACTTGGCATCCGGCGTATACGGCCGTGTCGCACGATGTGCTCCATCACGCAACGGGCGCACTTACGGACGACGTCGACGAGTGGGTGGGGCTCTCGCTGCTTCGCAAGTCGTTCGATCGTGTCTGAACGGATTGCACTGGGAACGGCGTCATTCGGGATGGCGTATGGAATCGCCAACCCCGATGGACAAGTGCCTCGCGCGCGCGCCGCCGACATCGTGCGCCAAGCGAGGTCGGCCGGGATCGATACCATCGACACCGCCGCCGCATACGACGACAGCGAGCAATGCCTCGGCGATGCGGGCATGGGCGGTTGGAAGGTCGTCTCCAAGCTCACCGGCCTTCCCGCTGGTGTCGAATCCGTCACCGCGTGGGTAGCTGGATCGGCGCGCGACACACTGGCGCGACTGGGTATTCCCCAACTGTACGCGCTCCTCCTGCACCGGCCACTGGATCTGCTGGAGACCGACGGCGCTGCGCTCTATCGGGCCATGCTCGACCTCAGGGACGCCGGGATCGTGGGGCGGATCGGGGTGTCGATCTACGATCCTTCCATGCTCGACGCACTATGGACCAGCTACCGCTTCGATCTGGTACAGGCGCCGCTCAGCGTGCTCGATCGACGACTCGCCGATTCCGGATGGATGGACCGTCTGGCGGATGCGGGCGTTGAAGTGCACGCGCGATCCGTGTTTCTCCAGGGCCTGCTCCTGATGGAGCCCGGGCGTCGGCCGCCCGAGTTCTCGCGCTGGAACACCGTGCTCGGCGAATGGGACCGCTGGCGCAGCGAGGCCGGCGTTTCCGCCGTAGAGGCGTGCCTGAGCGTGCCGTTGTCGTTTCCGGCAATCGCGCGCGTCGTCGTCGGCGTCGAGCGTGTCGAGCAGCTGCGCGAGATCCTCGATGCGGCCCACGAAAAACCCCTCTCCGTTCCCGAGTCGCTCTGCACGCGGGACGCCGACCTGATCGACCCCTTTCGTTGGGTACGCCCCGCTTAATTTCCTGTATGGACGTCAACCGCCGCATCACGAAATCCGACCGGTCACAGGAGTTCTCGCGCCGCCTGAACGCGCTGATTCCCGGAGGCGCCCACACCTACTCGAAGG
>JBKJMP010000311.1:0-16253 GCA_046596395.1 Gemmatimonadaceae bacterium | reverse complement strand
GCACAGCGCGCTCATCGGAAAGATGATGATCGAGGAACACGCGCGAATCCGGTGCGAGGTCGAGTATGCGTCGGAGTTCCGGTACCGGAATCCGATCGTGTCGGATCGCACGCTCTGCATCGTGATCTCGCAGTCGGGTGAGACCGCCGACACGCTCGCCGCCATGCGCGAAGCAAAGCGGCGCGGCGCGAAGACGCTGGGCCTCGTGAACCAGGTGGGCTCGACGATTGCTCGCGAGGATGACGGCGGCATCTACCTGCACGCGGGACCGGAGATCGGTGTCGCGTCCACGAAGGCGTTCACGAGCCAGGTGGTCGCTCTGGCCCTCCTGACGCTCAAGCTGGGACGGCTGCGCACGATGTCGGTGGTGCAGGGACGCGTGGTGACGCAGGCGCTCGAGCGCTTGCCGGAGCAGATCCAGAGCATCCTCGATCGCGCGAGCGAGATCGAGAAGATCGCCGAGGCGTTCGTGGACGCAACGAATTTTCTCTACCTCGGGCGCGGGTACAATTTCCCGGTGGCACTCGAGGGCGCGCTCAAGCTCAAGGAGATCAGCTACATCCACGCCGAGGGATATCCCGCCGCCGAGATGAAGCACGGGCCGATCGCGCTCATCGATGCCGACATGCCAGTCGTGTTCATCGCGCCACACGACTCGGTGTTCGACAAGGTCGTGTCGAACGTGCAGGAGGTGAAGGCGCGTGGGGGCCGCGTGATCGTCATCACGAGCCGCGACGAGCCGTCGCTCGAGGGCAAGATCGACTACGAGTTCCGCATTCCGGAAACCATCGACATGCTGAATCCGGTGCTTGCGGCCATTCCGCTCCAGCTGCTCGCCTACTACATCGCGGCGAAGCGCGGCCTCAATGTGGACCAACCGCGCAACCTCGCGAAGTCGGTCACGGTGGAGTAGCGGTGGGCGCAGCCCGATGGTTTCTCGCGCTCTCGATGGCCGCCTTCGTGGCGGGCTGCCGTGGTCGCGATGAGGAGCCGGAGTCGCGAGCTTGGGGCTCTCGCCGCGCTCGCTTGCGAAGGTGCGCGGTGAGACGGACACCGTAGCAGTGACCGGGAGCGGCCTTGGCGCCGGGATCGAGCGCATGGTGAAGAGCACCGTGCAGAGCGCGGTGACGACACGCATGGTCATCCCGCTCTCCGACCTGCGCGACGTGCACTACGATGGGACGAGGCTCATCTTCGAGTGGAACGGCAAGCCGCAGGGCATGGGCCACGTCAAGACGAACGGCAAGGACTTCTTCGAGTCGTTCAGCGCCGAGGACTCGCAGCGATTCGTCGAGGCCGTGCGAGCCCGCAAGCGCGCCGTGAGCCGGTAGCGGCTACCGCGCGCTGCGTTGCTCGCGCTGCGTCCGGTCCAGGGCGCGCCGCGTCGTCTGTGCGGACTGCTCCAGGTAGCGGCGGGTGACCTCGATGGCCTCCGCCACCTGAAGGTTCATCGCCGGACCAGGAAAGCACCGGCGAATGCTCGCCTCCACTTCCTCGCGCAGAATCTCGGACTCGCGCGAGATTGCGGCCTGGCTCCACCCCAGGCGAGCGCGCTGCGAACCGTGCCGATCTGCGACAAAACGCTGGATGTCGGACGAGTCGATGAGCAGGGAAGAGGGGGTGCCCTCCGACTCGTCGAGCGTAATGAGCGCCGACGCGATGTCCGCCAACATGCACGCTACGTGATCCACGAGCTGGGTGTGCTTCAGGGTCGCGGCGCCGAGCATGGCCGGCTCGCGCCGCAGGCGCGCCACGAACGCATCGAGGATCGCATCGATCTCGCGGATGAGGCCGTCGCCGATCTCCCCGATGCCGCGCGTGGGCGGTACCATCGCGAGAAACTCGTCCGTCACGTGGCGTCCTTCGAGTCCCTCGGCGTCTGGAGTCGGAAGCCACAGGGTGAACGTGGACCCCACGTCCTCCTCGCTTTGGACGGTGACGTCGCCGTTCATGAGCCGCGCCAGACGCCGGCTGATCGTGAGGCCGAGCCCCGTGCCATCGCTGCGGCGCGTGTGGCCCCCCTCACCCTGCACGAACGGCGCGAACACCGACTCGAGCTGCGCGGTGGGAATGCCGATGCCGGTGTCACGCACACGAATCGCCATCCACGGGCCACCGCCGTGGAGATGACGCGAGGCTTCGGAGCGGTCCAGATGCTCGACGTCGATCCTGATGCTCTCCCCGGCTTCGCTGAACTTCACGGCATTGGAGAACAGGTTCGTCAGGATCTGAACCGCCCGTTCGCCGTCGCCGAGGAACTTCGCGGAGTGCGGAATGGCGCGCACGGCGTGGAGGTTGATGCCACGCGCTTCTGCTTGCGGTTGTGCAAGCACCATCGCCGATTCCACGATCTCCGCGACGGAGGTCGGGATGCGAGCGACGTGGAGGCGGCCTGCCTCGACCTTCGCGAGGTCGAGCAACTCGTTCACGAGTGCCAGCAGGTGACGTCCGCTCGTGCTGATACGCGACACCTGCGTGCGCTGCTCCGGCGTCATCGTGCCGGCGACGCCGAGATCCAGGAGCTCGGCGTATCCGATGACGGCGTTCAAGGGGGTGCGCAGCTCGTGCGACATCACCGCGAGAAACTCCGATTTCGCCTGATTGGCGGCCTCGGCTTCCGCTCGCGCAGTGCGCTCGCGATCGAGCTGGCGCCCGCGCTCCTCGGCTCGCTTCCGGTCCGTGATGTCGCGGAGAGACACGAGCGACGCCGGCTCGTCGTCCCATACCGCATCGACGGTGCGGAGCTCAGCCATGAGAGGAGTGCCGGCGCGGACGATCTCGATCTCCGCCGCATCGGCCCCGGTGAGGGAATAGCCGAACTCCTGGCCGATGAGCTCCTCGGATGGTCGCCCGAACATCGCTTCCGCGGCCGGATTCGCGAACCGGATCGTGTAGTCCGCGGACACGACGACGATCCCGTCCGGGAGCCGATCGATGATGTGCCGCAGCACCGCTTGGCTCGATCGCCGGCCGGCCGCGCGGCGCTCGCCTCCGGGGAGGTCGTCCGGCTCACCGTCGGTGGTGGTCACTTTGGCTCTGGGCATTGGAAGGGACCAACAATGCAAGGCGCTTGCCTCACGTGAACACCCCTCGCGCTGCCAGACGCACCCGTCCACCTTTACACGAGAACGCCAATCGGTTTCACCAGCGTCGCACATGGCCACAGCAGCTCTTCGTCCTCGCTCGACCACGGAAATCGTCGACGCGGCGTTCCAGATCCTGCGAGCACATTACGGCCAATTCGTGATGTGCTCGGCACTCGCGTACATGCCGCTGCTGTTCATCCGGCTCGCGATCGTGGGCGACCCGCGCCGGTTCCTCGAGACGGAGGATCCCGAGGCCCTGACCGCCGTGTCCAGGGAATTCTACAGGGCGGCCGGCATCGATCTCTTCGTGAGCTGGCTGACCTTTACGATCATCCTCTCCGTCATCGTTGGGTGCGCATCGCAGGCGTACCTCGGGGACGAGGTGGACGTCGCAGCCGCCGTGCGGAAGGCCGTGCGACGCCTGCCGCAGGTCATCGTGGGCGCGGTGCTGGTGTATGCGATGATGATTGTCTCGTTCATGTTCTTCTTCCTTCCGATCCTGTACGTCGTCGCGCGGTTCTTCGCGGTGACGCAGGTGATGATCCTGGAGGACATGGGCGTTCGTGCCGCGCTGCGACGCTCGTCGCAACTTTCCAAGGGCCGCAAGCGCCACATCCTCAACACACTCGGGCTCGCCGCACTCATTTATTGGGTGCTCGTGATCGGAGTGACGGCAATCGCGTCCGCCTTCGGCAACTTCGTGTTGCAGACCCTCGCGGGATCGGTGGTCATCGTGCTGGTGTATCCGGTCGTGGCGATCACCGAGACGCTGCTCTACTACGATGCGCGCATCCAGAGCGAGGGTCTCGATGTCGAGCTCATGACCGAGGAGCTCGGCCCCGAGCCGACACCGGAGACGTCGTTACGCTGATACCGCTCGCATTCGCGTTGCAGGTCCAGGAACGCGTCTGGCCCGCCGGTGCCGTCCACGACACCGTGCGCGCCGTCCTGCGCGATCCCGCCTTTCGTCGGTCGGCGCAGGCGTCGATCGCCGATCACCTCATGGTGCAGTTGCTCGAGTGGTTGACCGCGTTCATGCGCGTCGTTCGAGGGCTGCCCTCGATGCGCACGATCGCGGTGGGGGTGGTGGCGCTCGTCGTCCTGTTCGTCGTGGCGCGGTCCATCATGCTGGCGCGCGCGCGTGAAGAAGCCAAGGGGACGCTGCGTTCACGGCGCGGTGCCGTGCATGCGGAAGATCCATGGACGCTCGCCGAACGCCTCGTTGCGGAGGGCCGGCTCGAGGAGGCAGCGCACGCGCTCTACCGGGCGGTGATCACGGCGGTCGCGCGGAGTGAGCGGCTCCGCGTGGATCCATCGAAAACGAGTGGCGATTATGCGCGCGAGCTCCGCCGGCGTGGGGCATCGTCGCTCGCGGCGTTCCGCGCATTCACGCGGCGCTTCGACGCCGTCGTCTACGGAAACGCCGGTGCCACAGCGGCACACCTCGCCGAGCTCCGCGCGCTCAGCGATCCATTCCGTCCCGTGTCGCGCGCTGCATGACTGCCCCGCGCGAGCCCGCTCCCGCGCGCGAATGGTGGACGCGGCCGTCCGTCATGCTGCCGCTCGTGGCAACCGTGGCGCTGCTGGTTGCACTGCTCTCGCCGCAGGCGCCCAGCGGCCGCTTCGGCGATCCTCGCCTGTCCACGCATCTCGCCGGCTCGCTCGGCGCACGACTCTTCGCGGACGCCGCCGAGCGGATGGGATGGCGCGTGGTGCGTCACGACAGCGTGCCCGCGCCATTCGCCTCGGATGGGCGCACGATCCACGCGATCCTCGCGCCGGCGATGCCCCACAGTCGGGAAGACGCGCATCGGTATCTCGAGGCGGTGCGCGGTGGGGACGCGATGCTCTTGGTGCTCGAGGGACGAACGCCGCTCTCCGATTCGTTGCACGTGACGAGCTTCGCTCGCGGCGGAATCCTCCCGCGGCCCCCGGTGCCGGGCGGCCACTGTCCAGCGCGACGCGAGCTCACGCCACCACTGTGGGCCGACGGCAAGGTGCGGCTGCTCGGCGTGCGCTGGCTGCGCGGCGCGCCACCCAATCGCGAGGTATTCGCGCGCGTGGACACCGATGAGTCGGGACCCTCGATTGCCGCCGATGCTGCCATCGGCTTTCCGTTCGGCAAGGGGCGGATCATCGTCGTCGGCGATCCGGACCTCCTGCGCAACGACGTACTGCGCTACTGCCCGTGGGGGGCGCATCTCATCGCCAGCCGTATGCTCGAGTGGCTGCGCGCCGGCGGCGATGCGCCGCGGACCACGCTCGCGTTCGACGAGTACCATCACGGCTTTGGACCGCAGCGCGGCATACTTGCGGTGGTCGGCACCTTCCTCGGCTCGCACCCCCTCGGACGCGCGATTCTTCAGGCGGGGCTCGCGGGCGTGGTGCTGCTGTTCGCGCTCGCGCCGCGCCCGATCAAGCCAAGGGTCGTGGAACGCTACGAGCGTCGCGACCCGCTCGAGCAGGTGGATGCCCTTGCGCACGCGTACGAGCAGGTGCATGCAACGCGGACGATCACCGCTCGTCTCCTGCGCGGCGTCCGCCGGCGGACGGAGCGCGGTGGACACGCAGCGCGAGCGCGGCCAGATGACGCGTTCCTGGACGCGACCGCGGCGCGTGCACCAGAGCTTGCCGACGACGTGGCCATCGTCCGCAACGCACTCCAGCAGCAACTCACCGACCGTGACTTCCTCGCCGTCGGCGGGGCGCTCCAGCGCATCGAAGACACCCTGACGACGACACCGACATGAGCACTCCACTCGCCATCACGCCGTCTCGCGGCGCCCAACTCATCGAGCGCGTGCGCGAGGCGGTCGGGACGCGCATCGTCGGCCAGGAAGGGACCGTCTCCGATACGCTCGTCGCGTTTCTCGCGCGTGGCCATGTGCTGGTGGAAGGCGTGCCTGGCACCGCCAAGACGCTGCTCGTACGATCACTTTCGGCCGCGCTCGGCCTGCGCTTCGCGCGCATCCAGTTCACCCCGGACCTCATGCCCTCGGACGTGACGGGGGTGAACGTCCTCAGGGATCCCACGCGCGGCTTCGAATTCCAGCCCGGTCCCGTTTTCACGGACCTGCTGCTCGGCGACGAGATCAATCGTGCGCCGGCAAAGACCCAGTCTGCGCTGCTGGAGGCGATGGCGGAGCGGCAGGTGACCGTAGACGGCGTGTCGCGGCCGCTCGGCGACATGTTCACGGTGTTCGCGACGCAGAATCCCGTGGAGCACGAAGGCACCTATCCGCTTCCCGAGGCACAGCTCGACCGCTTCCTCATCAAGGCGGTAATGCCCTACCCGACGCGCGAAGCCGAGGTCGAGCTGCTTGCGCGCTACGAAGCGGGGTTCGACGCCGAGCGGCTCGATGACGCAAGCATGGCGGCGGTGGTGAGTGCGGCGGAAGTGTCGGAGCTGCGGCAGCTCGTGGACCATGTGCGCGTGGCCGAAGAAGTCCGTGCGTACATCACGGACATCACGCGACTCACAAGGGACGAGCGAATGCTGTCGCTCGGCGCATCGCCGCGTGGGACGGTAGCCCTGTTCCGCGCCGCGCGGGCCGCCGCGGTGCTCGAAGGACGCGACTTTGTCACTCCCGATGACGTGAAGGGCATCGCGCCGGCAGTGCTACGCCATCGCATCGCGCTCTCACCGGAGCTGGAAGTCGATGGGCGCACGGCAGACGACGTCCTCGCGTCATTGCTCGACCGCGTTCGCGTGCCCGAGTAGACGTGGCACTCTTCGGCCGACCGCTCCGCCGCCTTCGCGCTGCGACGGAGTTCGCGCCAACGCGCCGATTCGCACTCGTGCTCGGCGCGTGCGCTCCGCTGTGGCTGCTGAGTGGGTCGGCTGTGGGGTTGATGGTGGCGGTGCTGGCCTTCGTCGCGGTGGTCGTCGCGTTCGTCATCGATCTGGCGACGCTGCCTCCCCGCGGAGCGGTGGAGTTGCATCGCGAGCTGCCCGCAACGATCGGTGTTGCCGATGAGGTCGAGGGGATGTACCGAGTCACGTCGCGGTGGCACCGCGCGCTCATCGTGGCACTGTTCGACGACCTCCCCGTCAGACACCTCGCCGCTCGCGGATTCCACGGTGTGCGTCCGCTTCCACCACTCGGCACGCTCGACGTCCCGTTCGCGGTGACGGGCGCCGAGCGCGGCGACGCGGAGCTGGGATCGGTGGCGCTGCGGGTGACGTCGCCGCTCGGGCTCGCGGCACGCACGCTCCGTTATCCGCTGGCGGACCGCGTGCTCGTCGCGCCGTCGCTGGCTGGCGTGAAGCGATTCCGTTGGATGGCCGTCCATCACCGCCTCGCAGCTGTTGGCGTGCGGAGCACGCGGATTCGCGGCGAGGGGCGGAGCTTCTCCCGGTTGCGCGACTACGTGGCCGGCGACGACCCTCGACACATCGACTGGAAGGCGACGGCGCGGCGGGGGCATACGATCACGCGCGAGTTCACCGTCGAGCAATCGCAGACCGTGTTCGTGCTGGTCGATGCCGGCCGCTCGATGACGCAGCTTTCGGGACGCTACCCTCGATTCGAGTACGCGCTCTCGGCCACGCTCCTGCTGGCGGATGTGGCGATTACCGCGGGGGATCGCGTTGGCGCCCTCGTCTTCGACGACCAGCTTCGCGTGCTCGTGCCAGCGCAGCGCGGCATCCCCGCGCTTCACGCGCTCCGGACGGCGCTCGTCCCCGTGCAGCCCACACTTGCGGAGCCCGACTACTCGTCGGCGTTCAGCGCGCTCGCGAAACGCCAGCGAAAGCGTGCGCTCGTGGTACTCGTGACCGACGTGATCGACGAGCGCACCTCGCGCGGGTTAGTGGCGCATCTCTCGCGTGGCGCGGCCAGGCACCTTGCGATCGTGGTCGCGATGCGCAACGAAGCGCTGCTGGGCGCGACGACGGTGGGGAGCGAGCGCGTCTCCGCCTTGTACGCCGGTGGTGCGGCGGAAGAGTTGGTGACCGAGAGGCTCACCGCCCTCCAGCGCATGCGGGACGCGGGCGTGGTCGTCCTCGATGTACCCCCCGATGCCATGGCGGCCGCCGTGGTGAATCAGTACCTCGAGCTCAAGTCGCGCGGCGCACTCTGATGGTCTCGAGCGCGAGGGCGTGATCACCCGCTGCGTCCGTGGTGCGCGGCTCCGCACGTCGCGCGACACCACCCCGCAGGTACATCACCAGAAATACCAGCGTCACGCCGCTTACCGCCAGCTTTCCCTCGAGCGGCCACCATTCGATTGGAGAAATGAATCCCTCGAGCGCACCCGCGAGCACGAGGAGGAACGTGGACGCTGCGATGAGGCGGATCGCACGCCGACCGTTCTCCACGAGGGCGCGCGCTCGCGTGCGGGCGCCTGGAAGGAGCATCCCACTCGCCAGTAGAAATCCTCCTCCGCCGGCGACACAGATCGCAAACAGCTCCAGGACGCCATGCGGGGCGACGAACGCGAGGAGCAGCGACCCGATTCCCTTGCTCACGTAGAGTCCGACCACGCTGCCGAGCGAGATGCCGTTGAGCACAAGCAGCAGGAACGTCAGCAGGCCCGCGGTAACACCACCGGCGAAGGCCGCGAAGGTGACCTGCACGTTGTTGGTCACGATTCGGCTGGCCATCACCGGACGGAACAGCTGCGGGTCGTCGATGTAGCCCTCCCCGTCTCGCGCGCGACGCACTCCTTCCTCGGCGCGGCTCAGCATCGACGGAGGAACGAGGCTGCTCGCGAGCGTGGCCGACTGCGCGACGCCGATCGCGGCAATCGCCGCCGGGCCGAACAGCAGGAGCCCCGCGAATGCGATGGGTGCCGCGCTGTGGCGAATTTCGCGCGGGACATCCGTGAACAGGAAGCGCACCGCGCCGCCGACGCCCATGCCGCGATCGCGATAGAGCAAGTTGTGCGCGCCAGCCACGAGACGCCCCAGGAAGAACATCTCGTCGAGCGTGCGCCCGGCCGACGCCGTGCGAAGACGCGCCAGGTCCGCCGAGAGCGCGCGATACTCCGAGACGAACTCGCGCACGCCGTTCTCACCGAGCGACTGAAGTCCTTTCTTCTGGGCGACCGCGAGCCGGCTCGCGAACGACGTCCAGCGCGGTAACCCCGCCGCGATCAGCGCCTGCCGGGCTCGCCCGGGACCCGAGTCCCCTCGCGACGCGACGCCTCGGGTGCGCGCGCGATGCTCGCGCTCGTGAAGCTCGAGGAGCCGAGGGCCGGGCTGGCGTCCGTCGTCGGGGAGCGCCTTCGCGAACTTGGCGGCGAGCTGCGCGGACAGTGCCGCTCGGCGCAGCGGATCCAGCGCGCCCCACCGCTCCACGAACCGGGAGAGCACGACGTACTCGTCCTCGTTGAGCACGGTCTGCAATGCGACGGTTTCGTCAGGTGCGTCGCGACGGGCGCGCGGCCGCGCCGCAGCGGGGCGGACGTCCTCACGAACGACGATCGTACCCGCCACCATGTCGCCGAGCCGGCGCCCGCGGCTGGTGAAGAGCAGGCTCACGAGGCCCACGAGGTACGAGAACCCCGGCTGCATGTCGAGCATGCGGACGAGGTTCCGCACGGCGGACACGCCAAAGGTGACCGAGTATCCCCCCTCGCGCACCACCCGGAGATGATGGAGACGCTTCCCGGGCGTCTGCCCGTCCATCAGCCCCTCGAAGAGCACGTAATAGCCCCACAGCACCACGAACTGCGCGAGGATGAGGAATGCGATGCCCCACGTGGCGCCCAGGTCGAACACCTGCGCAAACCCGCCCCCGCTGAGCATCACGAACAGGACCGCCACGCCCATCAGGGTGCCGACGCAGATGACGAGATCGGTGAGTCCCGCCAGCACGCGCGAGCCGACGCCGGCGAGCGAGTACGTGAGGACGACGAGTTCCGGCGTCTCGACATCCACGGTCTGCTCGAAGGGACGGGCGGTCATGCGAGCAAGCTCGCGCACACGCGCCCGAGGTACAAGGCACCGAGTATGTTTCCCCGATGCGTGTCCTCCTCCAGCGCGTCTCGCGCGCCGAAGTCCGCATCGACAGCCGCGTCGCGGGGCACATCGCCCGCGGCTATCTGGTATTCGTCGGCTTCACGGCAGGCGACGAGAATGCCGCGCTCGAGTGGATGGCTGATAAGGTCGTCGGGTTGCGGCTCTTCGGCGATGTGGACGGCAAGATGAACCTCGCGATCGCCGACGTGAACGGCGCGCTGCTCGTCGTCTCGCAGTTTACGCTGTATGGCGATGCCTCGAAGGGACGCCGCCCCAGCTTTCTCGATGCGGCACGTCCCGAAGTGGCGATCCCCCTCTATGAACGCTTTCTCGAGCTCCTTCGTGCACGCGGCATTCCGGTCGCGTGCGGCGAATTCGGGGCGATGATGGACGTCGAGCTCGTGAATGACGGTCCGGTGACACTATGGCTCGAACGGTAACGCCCCACGTCGTCCTCGCCTCACAGTCGCCGCGACGGCGCGAATTGCTCACGCTCGTCGGCATCGAGCACGAGGTGCGGCCGGCGGATATCGATGAGGTGTACTGGCCCGGCGAGATTCCAAGGAATCACGCGGAGCGCCTCGCCTCGGAGAAGGCGGCGGCGGTCGCGGAGGTCATGCCGGATTCGCTCGTGATCGGAAGCGACACCATCGTCGTTGTTGACGACGACGTCCTCGGTAAGCCGCGCGACGACGCGCATGCCGCGCAGATGCTCGCCCGACTCTCGGGGCGCACGCACGTGGTGATGACGGCGGTCGCGGTGCGGTGGCGTGGTGTGGTCAGCTCGGACGTCGAGGAGGTGCGGGTCACGTTCCATCCTCTCAAGCTCACCGACATCGTCTCGTACATTGCGACGCGCGAGCCGATGGACAAGGCCGGCGCCTATGGCATCCAGGGGTACGGTGCGACGATCGTGTCCCGCGTGGAGGGGGACTACTTCGCCGTGATGGGCCTGCCGCTCCAGCGTCTCGTTCGCCTCATGGCCGACCTCGGCGTGCGCTACAAGTTCGGCGACCTCACCGCGGATCCATAGCGAGTCCGCCACACTTCGATCTTGTCGGCCACGTCGCGGACGGTGATGCGCGGCATGCGTCCCGGACGGTTCTCCATCGACAGCGGGTACACCTCGCCGGGGTCGCCGTACGCGTCGATGAGCAGGTCGTGGTAGCAGCGGTATGGTCCCACGCGCTTCGGGTTCGTGTAGCCCATCAGCGAGATCACCGGGCGATGCAGCGCCACGGTCATGTGCAGCGGACCGGTATCCGGCGACAACACGAGCGCCGCGCCGTCCAGGATGCCCACGAGGTTGCGGAGCCCGCTCCCGAGCGCCGACACCACCGGTGTCCGCGCGCAATCGAGGATGATGCGCTCCGCCGCAAGCTCTCGCGGAGACTTCCCACCGACGAGCAAAGGCTGCAGCCCAAAGTCGCCCCAAAGGATGTCGCAGACCTCGGCCCACCGCTCGGGAACCCAGTCCTTCTCCGGCTTGCTGGTCCCGACGACGATGGGCGCAATCGGCCGGTCGAAGCGCGAGAGGAAGGCGCCCTGCCACGGACGCTCATGGCCCCATGGGCCGAGATCCCATTCCACGGGATCGTGCGGAACGCCGAGCGCCTCGAGGAACTCGAAGTACTGGTCCTGCACGTGCTGCCCTTCGCGCGCCGGCACGCGATCGGTGGTGAAGAGCCAGTTCAGGTCGCGCGCGCGTTCACGGTCGAAGCCCAGCTTCACGGGCGCGTTGGTGAACGAGGTGACGATCCCAGCCTTGAAGTACACCTGCAGCGCGAGCACGACGTCGAATGTGTGCTTCGCCAGCGCTCGGCGAATCGCGGGATATGCGCGCCATCCGCGCGAGCGATCGAACTCGATGATCTCGTCCACCGCCCAGTGGCCGCGCACGAGTGCTGCGGCGCCCGGCTGGAGCACCCAGGTCGTGCGCACGTCGGGCGCGTGGCGCTTGAGGGCCGTGAGCACGGGTAGCACGTGCACGGCGTCGCCCACCGCCGACATCATCACGATGCCGACGCTCGTCAGCGGAGTACGAATCATGGGCGGAAACTAAGGCGCGGCGCGCCTTAGTTCACGAGACGCAGGAAAGGGCCATGCGGCAGGGCATCGAATGCGGCGAGCATCTGGTCGGACGTCACCTCCTCGGGCGCGCGGCGCACGATCGCCCTCGACTCCGCCGTGCCCTCGGGAATGCCGCCGGCCGGTTCGCCTTCGGTGTAGATCCCGATCGTCGGCACGCCGAGCGCGCGCGCCAAGTGCAGCGGGCCGGAGTCGTGGCCGATGTAGAGGTGCGCGAGCGAGATCACCGCGGCCGCGTCGGCGATGCCCCCCCCGCCGAAGGAGTCCGCGTACTTCCACCCGTCCGCGCCAACGGCCCGACGGACCTCCCGCAGCTCGGAGGCGCGACCGATCCAGATCGGGTCGTATCCACGGCGAGACAGCTCCACCGCGACGCGAATCCATCGCTTGAGGGGGACTCCCCGCATGCGCTTGCCGGCAAAGGGCTGAAGCGCCACAGGGCGCGGGCCGAGCAGTGGACGGAAGCGCTCGCGGCGTGGTGCCAGCGGCTCCACGTTCAGCCAGTAGCGTATCCAGGCCGGCGCGCGCACGTCGAGTGGGTCGAGCAGCCGCGCTACGTCGTTCAGCAGCGGCATCGCGGCATTCGGCGCAACGACGTCGGTCAGCCATCGTCCGCCTCCCTCGGCCAACCGGCCAACGCGCCGTGACGCGCGAGTTGCCGCCACGGCCAGAGCCGCGCGCCAGTGTGCATTGCCCAGTACGGCCACGTCGAACGCGTGCTTCCGGAGCCGGAGGAGGCTGCGCACGAACGGGATGAGGGGACCGATGCGCCCCGGCGCGATCTCCCAGAACGGGTCCGTGCCCTCCACGCGATCGACGCCAGGGACGAGTGCGCCGATCGGCGCCGCGGCGCACGCACACCACAGGGTGATCTCCGCATCGGGATAGCGGCTGCGCAGCAGCGGGGTGATCGCTGAGGAGAGCACCACGTCCGTCAACGAGTCGAGCGCGACGATGAGCACGCGAGGTGCCGGCGCTCCCGGCCGCGCCGCCGGTATCGGCAGCACCATGGGTTGCCCAAGGATGCCTTCCGTTTCGAGGCGCAACGCGCGTCGATCGGTGGCGATGGAGCGCGGACGGCCCGGCAATACTGGAAACACGCGACCTCCGATCAACGCGCGTCGAGAGGTTCTCCGGGCGCACGTCGTCGCAAGCCGAGAGGGAAGGAGAGTATCCCACCGCGCGCAGAAAGCGGCAAGTGCGTCCTCCGTACAATCCGCCTACGACAGCGGCCGCATCTCCGACCGAATCCCGAGCGCCGCAATCTCGCGTTCATCGAAGATTGCGTCGCGCTCGTCGCGCCACTTGCGGGCGGAGCGCAGGAGCCGGGCGGCATTGCCGGCGCTCACCGCGGGGTCGTTCGGTGCCCCGAACACCACGCGGTCCACGTCGAGCACCCATGCCTCGAGACCGCGTCCTCCGGGCGCGAGCAGCACGTTCTTGACGTTGAGGTCGTGGTGGCGCGCTCCCGCGGCGTTCAGTGCGCGCACGAGCGCCCGGGTCGCCGACCACGCCTGCGCCCGGGAGATTTCGTCCGTCACGGACAGCATGTAGATCGAAAGGTCGCGCCCTCCAGCCACTTCACGGGTCACCACGTCGGCTCGGCGAAACACGCCACCGACAGATTCCACGCCGTACATCGCGACCGAAGGCGTGCGCACCCCGGCGGCCGCGAGGCGGAGTGAGACGTCCAGTTCATACGGGGCCCGCGTGGGCGGCAGAAACAGCGACCCCGTGATCGGTGCCAGCAGGCCACCGTGGCGATTTCGCCGGACGACCACGCGCTCGCCTGACGCGGGGAGAGAGAGGGAGTACGCAATCCCGCGGCCCTGGAGGGTACGCGCGCCCGGCGTCCGCACTGCCGCGTCGTATAGCGTACCCTCCTCGAGCAGGAGCCGCGCGTCCTCGATCAACTCCGTTCTCGTGACGACCGTACACCTGCCGGCGCTCAAGTGAGCGAAGCCGTCCGGCAGCGCTGTCGTCATTCGGTGCGGACGCGGTAGACCTTCACCGGCTGGCTCTTGTTCTTCAGCTCCATCGGCGGACATTCGTCGAGCGCCGGGGGAGACGTGAGCGCCCGGCGCATCTCATCCGAGATCAGGATCTCCGCCGCGGCCGCAGCGCCGCAGAGCCGGCTCGCCGTATTGACCGTGTCGCCGATAACGGTGAACTCGAGACGGCGCTCGGAGCCGATGTTTCCCGCGAACACCTCGCCGTAGTTCAGCCCGATGCCGATCTCGAGCGTCGGGCGCCCCTCCGCGCTCCAGGCCGCGTTGAGCTTCTCCAGCTCCGACATCATCTCCATCGCTGCCGCCATTGCCTGGTCGGCATCGTCCGGACTTCCGATTGGCGCGCCCCACTGCGCCATCACGGCATCCCCGATGAACTTGTCGAGCGTGCCGCCGTGACGAAACACGCACTCCACCATCTCGGTGAAGTACTCCGTGAGCAGCGACGCCATCGCGTCCGGATTCATCGTCTCCGACAGCGCGGTGAAGCCGCGGATGTCGCTGAACAGCACGGCCACCGGTCGCTTGTCGCCGCCGAGCTTCAGCGCCTCCGGCGAGCCAGCGATGCGGGCAGCCAGCTGCGGCGCGAAGTACCGCTCGAAATTGCTCCGTACGATCCCCTCCCGCCGGATCCGCTCCGCGAACTGGGAATTCTCGATGGCGACGGCGGCGATGCCCGCGAACGCGACCAGGAACTCGAGGTCCTCGTCGCTGAACCGATGCGTCAGGCTCGGGTTGTCCACGTACAGGACGCCGAGCGCGCGATCCTCGCTGCCGATGAGCGGCGCGCAGATGGCGGAACGCACCGCCTGCATGAGGATGGATTGCCCGCCGAAACGCTCGTCCTCGCCCGCGTTGTCCGATAGGAGCGCGACCTTCTCTGCCACAGCCTTCTTCGCGATCGATTGCGGGACGGCGCGTGGCGCATCGCCGCCTCGCTTGTCGCGCGAGATCTTCGGGACGAGTTCGCCTTGTGGATCCACCAGCAGGATCGCGACGCGATCGACCTCCAGCGTCTGGTACGCGTAGCCCACGATCTTGTCGAGGATCGTATCGACATCTACCGCGCGCGTGAGCCCCTTCGAGACCTCCAGAAGTGTCGCGAGCTTCTGCTGGCTCTTGTCGCCCGACGGCACCGTCAGCGGCATCATCCCGATGCGCGTGAGTCCGCCAGGCGCGGTATTCGGCGCACCGAGCGCCGCCAGCGCCGCCTTCGAGTCGCGCATCGGAATCTGACGGACGATCGTCGCGCCGGCAGGCGCAGGCGGTGGCGACGGCGCCGCCGGCTGGTCCATGGCGGGTGCGACGTACGACATCAGCCGGAACGGCACCTTACCGAACGCCACGAGGTCGTCCACGACCACCGTCGCCTGCTCGATCTTCGCCCCGTTGACGAACGACCCGTTGCTCGAGCCGAGATCGCGGATGCGCAGGGTGACGCCATCAGCGACGAGCTCGGCGTGGCGGCGCGAGATCGTCGGGTCGAAAACCGGGAGGTCGCACGTGGGCGCGCGCCCCACCACCAATGGGACGCCGTCGCGAAGATCGTACGATTGTGTGCCGTCTGGACTGATCAGTCGAAGTGCCATCGATCTCGAATATGCGTGGTAGCGCCCGCTCTGCCTAGTCGCGCTGCGGATTGTGACGCCGTTCACCAGCCTCGCGCACACGTCCGATCGCCGTGAGCATCGCGCGTGCCTTGTTCTCCGTCTCGGCCCACTCGCGCTCGGGAACAGAGTCCTGCACGATGCCGGCACCGGTCTGTACCGACGCGACACCGTCCGCGATGACGCACGTCCGGATGGTGATCGCGAGGTCCATCCGAGCGCCGCCGGCCGCGATGTAGCCGACCGCACCCGCGTACGCGCCGCGCCGCTCCGGTTCGAGCTCGTCGATGATCTCCATCGCGCGCACCTTGGGCGCCCCGGTCATCGTCCCCGCTGGAAACGTGGCCCGAAACGCGTCGAGCGCGTCCAGCGGCGGACGAAGCTGACCGTCCACCTGGCTCACCAGGTGCAGCACGTGCGAGTATCGCTCCACGCCCATGAAGTCCGACACCTCAACGGTCCCGTACTCCGCGATCCGCCCCACGTCATTCCTGCCGAG
>JBKJMP010000164.1:0-2758 GCA_046596395.1 Gemmatimonadaceae bacterium | reverse complement strand
CTCGTGGGCGAAGGCACCTTCCTGCCCGACCTGTATGCGCGCCTTCAGGTCTTCCGTGTACGACTCCCGGCGCTGCGAGAGCGGCGAGCCGATATCCCCACCCTCGTTGACGAGGCGATCAGCGCGCACCATCACGCGTGCGGGTACTTGCGGCGTCCGACGGTCGCCGATGCGCTGATGGACGCGCTGCGACGCGCCCCATGGCCGCACAACCTTCGCGAGCTCGACGCGACGGTACACCGCATCCTGCTCGATGCCGAGGCAGCGGCGGTTCTTGATCTCCATCAGTGTCACGGCTGCCTCGAGTACTTGCGCGAGGTTGGAGGACGTCTGCTCTCCGTGAGCGACGGAGACATCAGCGATGCCATCGATCGCCACGGCAGCGTCGCAAAGGCAGCGCGCGAGCTGGGCGTGGATCGCGGGACCCTCTATAGAAGGCAGCGACGGTCGGGAGCGTCCGGCGCACAGGCTGTGGCGCCACAGCGAGAAGACGCACGTTAAGTGTGGCGCAACACATCTCCGTTGCGCTGCCAGTATCCTAATTGCTGTAACCACTGGTCATTTCACGCAGGAAGACCCCATCGGCCTCGCCGGCGGGATGAACCTCTATCGCTTCGCCGGTGGCGATCCGGTCAATTTCTCGGACCCGTTTGACTGAGTCCGGACACGGTCGATGTGGGATGTCGTCCGCTAGAGGGAACCGTTGGAGCCTCGGATCGCCCGGAGCGTGGACCCGACCCGCACGAGCACGTATCTTGGAGGCATGACCGCCGCCGCTGCCCTTGAACGTCATAGAGCAGAAGTCCTCCGCCTCGCCGCGAAATACGGCGCGACGGACGTCCGCGTATTCGGTTCTGTGGCCCGGGGGGATGCCGATGAATCGAGCGACATCGATTTTCTCGTCCGAATGACTCCGGGCCGGAGCTTGTTCGACATCGGCGGACTGCTGATGGACTTGCAGGACCTGCTCGGGCGCCGTGTGGACGTGGTGACTGAACGTGGCCTGCGCCCGCGCATGCCAGAGAGAGTGCTGCGCGCCGCTATCCCTGTCTGACGTCTCGAATCCATGAGATCCGACCACGCCTGCTTGTTGGATATTCAGGACGCGATTGCCGACATCGACCGGTACCGTTCCACCCGTGAATCGTTCGAAGCGGACGAGCGGACGCAAGTGTGGATGGTGAACCGGCTCCAGATCATTGGCGAGGCCTCGCGCCATCTGTCGCAATCATTCCGCGACGAGCACCCCGAAGTGCCCTGGAGACTGATCATCGGGATGCGCGATCACCTCGTGCATGGCTACTTCGCCATCGACCCGGATGTGGCATGGTCAGCCGTCAGCGAGCGTTTGCCCGAACTCAGGGAACACGTCGTTGCAGCACTTGCTGCGCTCCCGGAGCTGGACAACCAGCGCTAGCTTCCTTACTTCGCCCCCACCACCATTCGCGTCTTCATCGCATCGAGCCGCGTCAACGCCTTCTTGATATCCTCCCCAATCGCCTCGATTCGATTGATGCTCTTCGAATTGAAAGCCGGATCATATGGACTCCTGGTAGGCCCGCCCGCCACCTCCAGCACCGCATCGAACTTGTAGCTGTGCGTCTTCCCCGTCTTCGGATCCGTCCAGCTCCCCTGCCACGCGAGCGGACGATTCTTCGGCCAGATACCATAAGGAAGCGCGAACGTCCGCACCTTGTAGCCCGCAACGGCCGAGTCGATCCCCATCACGTTGCGCGCGATCTGCTCCTGGATCACGGCGTCGGAGTACTTGTCCAGCCGCGCATGCCACAGCGTGTGGCTGCACAGCTCGAACCCATTGTCGGCCAGCCACTTCACCTTCTGGTGACGCCACTCCTTCTTCTGCCCACCCCACTTGGGGTTGTCGCCGAAGAAGTTGTGCCCCACCGCGCCGCCGTTCAGCATGCAGAACACCGCGCGGTTGTTCCAGCCGGGATGCGTCTTCCCGAACTCCAGCCAGATCCCGACCGCGCTCGTCGGATCGATCTCGAGCTTCCCGTCCTTCTCGATGTACCGGAACTGTGAGTCCGACGCGTCGTCGAACACCCACACCGACGGCGCCATCCCAGCCGGCACCTCGCTGAAGTCCTTGTCGAGCATCTGCTGAATGCTGATCGGACGATACCCGCGCTTGTAGGCTTCCTCGAGATCGGCCTGGTAGCTCGCGATGGTGCGGGTGTAGAGGGTGTTCTTGTCCCCGCCGATCACGTGGTACTCGAGCACGGGAATCCGCCCTTGAAGGTTCGGGGCAGCGCTTCCCGTCGCACCGGCCGCGGCCGCGCCACCTGCGGCGGGAGGGGCAATTGTGTCCGACGTCACAATCGCTCCCGCACCGCCAGTCAGGGGAATCGAGCCCGACGCGGAATCCACCAGCGCAGTACTATCACGAGCAGGGGCGTCGCCCTTCGCGCACGCCACGGTCAACAGCAGCAGACAAACGGCAGTTCGGCGATCCATTTACATCCTTCGGGGTGACAGGAAAAGGGAGAATAAGCAGTCGCGGCCGGAATCCTGCTTCCGCACCAGCCGTACCACTCCCGAAAGACCCTCGGATCGGAGCACGTGCCCAGCCCCACTCCCCACGATCGGCTACGGTACCTGCGCTGGCGGATGCGTCCCTCGCCGGCCGATCCGGCGCGCGCCTGGATGCGCCGCCACTGGGTAGGCCTGTCGGCCCTCGCGCTCGCCTGTATCCTCGTGGTCGCGTTCGACGCATGGCTGGCCACCTGCGCCTTCGAAG
>JBKJMP010000136.1:0-8332 GCA_046596395.1 Gemmatimonadaceae bacterium | reverse complement strand
GGCGGACGTCCGCGGGCCGCGAATCCACGGCTGCGTGAAGGTCAACGACGCCTGATACGTGGGACGCAGGAATCCTTGCGTGTCGGGCACGTCATCCGGGATCGCGCGCTGGAAGATCGCTCGGCCATTCAGTTGCTCGCCGAGCAGGTTGCCTGCTGCGGCGCGGAAGGAGAGCCAGCGTCCGGAACCGAGGTTGTTCAGCCTCACGTCAGCCGCGGACTGCCCGTACTCGATGGTGTTGAAGCCCGCCGTGAGCGAGACCTGCCGTTGCGGCATTTCGGTGATCGCGACGGTGACCGTCTTGATGCTGTCACCCGCGGGCGGCGTGATCGCCAGCGCGCGCGCGATCGCCGGCGACTGATAAAGCCGCTTCTGGCTCTCGAGTACGGCGTCGCGCGTGTACAGCGCACCCGCATCGAGCAGCACCGCGCGATGCAGTGTGGCGTCGCTGAGATAGGCGTTGCCCTCGAACGTCACCGCTCCGACGCGTGTAACCCAGCCCGGCTCGATCGCGATACGGACTGGCACCATGCGCCCGGCATCGGGGCGCGGCACCGTCGTGTCGATGCGGACGTCGCCGTAGCCCTTGTTCCACACCGCCGCGCGCAGGCGAGCCAGGGTGGTGTCGAGCGCGACGAGATTCAGGGGATCGCCCTCGCGCAGCGTGACGGCATCCGCCAGCTCGCGCGCCGAGAGGACCTGCACGCGCTGGGTGACGTCGAGTGAAGTGATACGCGTCGCCGGACCCTCGGTGATGTTGAACACGACGGCATGCCCGCGTCCCGTCGGCGTGATCGTCGTATCGACCTGCGCCTCGCGAAAGCCACGCTGCCAGTAGTAGACGAGCAGCTTGTCGATGTCCGAGCCCAACGCTGCCGACGTCGTTCGACGCCGGTCGTTCACGAGTTGCGCCGGCGTGAGCTTGCAGATCGGTAGCAGGAAGGGTAGCCGGCAGGACGTCGAGCGCGTGAAGATCAGCCGCTTCAGGTCGTCCGACGCGACTTCCTTCGCCCCCTGAAAGGTCAGCTTCGTAACGGTGATCGAGTCGTGCTTGTCACGCGGCGGCGATGCCTCCTGGGCGCGCACGTTCGCGGTGGACAGCACGACCAGAGACGCCGCGAGCAGTGAGCGGTGGAGGAGGGGCATTCCGGCGGGCGAGAAGTTCACGCATTGTGAGAGGGACACGACCAATAAGCGAAATTCGGGCCGTCGCCCCAAGTGGATCAGCAGCCGAGAGTTACAGCGGTCTCAGGCGACGCGCTGGCCCCTCACAACACAACCCACGCGGCAATCAGGACGACCGTGAGATGTGCGAGAAACACGGCCAGCCCTCGGAGCACGCGCCTCCCATCGGCCGGAAAGCGCCCGTGCACCCACGATCCCGCGGCGAGAGCCGCGGCCCCGACGACGCCCACGAGGAGCCCGCTGTTCAATCGCCGAGCAAGACCCGTGTTCCCCACCGGCACGTCGGTCATCCAG
This sequence comes from Gemmatimonadaceae bacterium, assembly GCA_046596395.1. GTDB lineage: Bacteria > Gemmatimonadota > Gemmatimonadetes > Gemmatimonadales > Gemmatimonadaceae > AG11. The sequence continues at coordinate 6,853 of JBKJMP010000136.1, read as the reverse complement.
ATCAGGCCACCGACGATCACAATGCACGCCACCCACGCCGCCACGTACGCACCGCGTCGCGGTGGCGAGCGCCGAAGCACCCGCAACTGGAGCGACGTCAGCACCAGTGCCGCGATGCCGATCTGCGCAACGAGTACCAGCTGGGCGATTTCAGAAGAACTCATGTCCTTGTTTCAAGCCCCGACCACGGAACGCCGATGACGCCGAAAAAGCGCACGCCGACGTCGCGGCAAAAGCGTTCTGGGAAAAGAAGCAGAGGGAATGATCAATGAATCAACATGATCATATCGAGACACAACCACCTGTCATAAACGTTCAACGAAGTTGCAGCGCCGCCGGCGTGCGCCCTCTCGGCGTCATCGGCGTACCGCGGTCTGGGTTTGACCTTCCTTAGCCGATAAGAACAATGGGCCGCTGCTTCACGAGATCAGCGGCCCACGCACAACCCAACCTATCATGCGCTCAACTCCCGATCCGCGGATTGTTCAACCGCTCGGCCGCCGGCAACGGGAAACACGTCTGCGTGCCGTACGTCCCGCCGAAATGGTAGTTGCTACCGGCCGCCGGCTGGAGGATGATGTTGAATCGAATGATGTCGAACAGGTGCTGGCCCTCGAGGAACAACTCTCGCCGGCGCTGGTCGATCAACTCCGCCAGGTACGCCGCCTGCGTCACGCCGACGAACGGTCCCTGGTTCCCACGCGCGCGCTCGGCATTCAGCACCACGAGCGCCGCCGGCAGGTTCCCTGCACGAATATCCGCCTCGGCGATAATGAGCTGCGCCTCCTGATACTTCGCGAGCGGAATTGGCGCGGCCACCGTACCGTACTTGGTCTGATACCAATGGCGAATTCCAGTTGCACTGGTCAGCGCCCCCTGCGTTACCGGCACCCGCGGATCACCGGTCATCGAGCGATAGGGCTCCCCGATCGAGCTCGACGTCGACGACAGGGCATTGTCGTTGAACACGAGGTTGTTGCGCCGGCCAATCGTCGCCGAGTACGTCGCGTTCTTCACGTAGCCCGCCGGGATGAGCTGCGCGTCGGCCTTCGCACCAGCATAGTCGCCGAGGTCGAGACGCGCCCGAGCTCGGCCAAGGTACGCCATCCGAAGCATATCGGTGTTCGCCGCTGTCGTCGGTGCAGCTTGCGCCGCCGCGATCGACTCGGTGAAACGATTGATCGCGATGCGGAACGCGCTGTCGCGCTGGACCTCCCCGCCGTAATCGATCGAGCGGTCGGGATTCACCTTCGAGAAGGCGAGCGTGCAGAAGCCCTCGCCGAGCATCAGGTACGAGTAGCCGCTGTACGCCGCCGCGGTCGCGATGAGCGCCGTCCGTCCCGTCACCTGCTGATCCGTCCACCCCTTTAGGTACCCGAGAATGTTCTCCGCCGCGGTGCGCGCGGTCTGCAGCGGACCATAGATGCCGAGCGCGGTGCACCCGTTCGTGGCGTACCGCGGATCGGTCGGGATCGTGTTGCGCCGATCGGCAGGCACGCGGTCGGCCGTCTGCTGCGCGTAGATGAACTCCTCGCCCACCGTGGCGCTCTGCACGACGTACGACGCAAAGGCGCACTCGAAGTCCGCAATCGCGCCATCCACGAGCAGTTGCGCGTTGCCCGCCGTCTCGACGTTCTCCGCGGGAATGCGGCTCGACGTCTCCACCTCGAGCGGATTCCTCACCGCATCGCACGCCACGAGGAAGCAGATCAGCCCACCGGCCATCGCGAGCCGGCGGCGGCGAATTCCATGACGCATCGGGCTCGACTCTCTGGTTGAATGATGGATGCGCATGGAATTACCAGCCGAGGTTCAGGCTGACCACCCACTGCGTGGCCTGCGGATTGGTCGTCTGGTCGAACAGCGCAAACCCGCCGCCGCGCGATCCACCGAGGAAAAATGCTTCCGGATCGAGGCCGGGATACTCCGTCCACGTATGCAGGTTTCTCCCCGCAATGCCGATCACCGCTCGGCTGAATCCACCGAAGCGATTGAAGCGCGACGGGATGGTGTAGTTCACGCTGATCTCGCGCAGCTTCGCGAAGCTCGCGTCGTTGATGTAGCCGCCAGGCAGCACGTCCGTGCCCGCCTTGAGGCTGGCGATGAGCTTGGGATCGTAGTCCTGTGGGTAATACCACTCGCGACAGCGACGATTGACGACGCAGCGGAAGCGCTGGCTGCCGTCGATCTTCACGTAGTCGCTCTTGAAGTCCACCAGCGCGCCGATGCGAAGGTTCTTGAACAGCGTCAGCGTGTTGGAGAACGATCCCTCCACGCGCGGCGTCGTGCGTCCGATGTACAAAGCCGGCGCGCTGGCGCAGGCAACCGTACCGCCCTTGCCGTCGTCGCAGAGCACGTTCGTCGCGGTACCCGCCGCGGTAAGGGTCGCCGAGGCGATCTGCGGCACAAAGTACGAGCCGACGGGAAAGCCGACCTGGTGCCGCGGTGGCAGCGATCCGGAGCTCGCCAGCACGAAGTCGGCAACCGGACAGGTGTCTGGATTGGTCGTTCCCGGCACGTAGCCCGGGCAGCTCGTCTGGCGGCGCAGCTCGAGGATCGACGGCGCCGTCCCGAGGTCCTCCACCCTGTTGTGGTTGAGCGCGTAGCCGAGGCTCACATCCCACTCGACATTCTTCGTCACGAGCGGCTTCACGCGAAGCATCGTCTCGAGTCCGGAGTTGCGAACCGATCCGGCATTGAACGGCTGGCTGCCAGGAATGCCGATCGACGGCGCGATCTGGCGATCGAGAATCGCGTCGAGCGTGCGCTTCCGGTAATAGGTCAGCTCGAGGCCGACGCGATCCTCGAAGGCGCCGAGGTCGAACCCGAGCTCGATCTCCTTGCTGCGCTCGGGGCCAAGGTCCGGATTGCCGATGGAGAGCCGCGAGACCGTCGGCACGTCGCCCGGGCCCGTCGCGCTGGTATACGTCTGCAGCGCCGAGAAGGTAATGGGCTGCTTGCCCGACTCGCCGTACGCCGCGCGCAACTTCAGCGCGTTCACAAAGGGAACGCGATCCTGCACGCCCTCGATCGGAATGAAGCTGAGGCTCAGCTTCGGATAGTAGACGCGATCGAAGTTACGACCGAAGGCGCTGTTGTCGTCGGCGCGGATGGCGACCGTGACGAACAGCTTGTCCTTCCAGCCGAGCTGCTCCTGCACGAACAGCCCGAGCGTCGCATCCTCTTCGACGTCGTGACACGTCGCGCGGCTCGTGGTCGTCGCCGAGACGGTCGTGATGCCCACGGCAGGAAAGGCGGCACCAGATGCACACGAGATCTCGAAGTAGTTCCGATAATACTGCGCACCGAATGAGGTCGTGGACCGGATCGTCCGCGGCAGGTCCGCAATCGCCGACGCCGAGTACTCCGCCGTGTAGTTATTGATGGTCCGGAACGTCATCGCCCGGTAGCCGAGTCCCGCCGTGCCGAGCAACGCCTTGGTCAGCGAATCCTCGGTGCGTCGTCCGAGCTCGCTGTTCTCCTCGCGCGTGCGGTCGGTACCCGCATTCAGGCGGTGCTTGAACCACGGACGCAGTTCCTGGTTCACCTGCACGCCACCCGTGAAGCGGTCGATCACTTGGTAGAACTCGAGGTACGCGTCGTACTGCTCCGGCAACCCGCTGTTCCAGCCACGTCGCGGATTGGGCTGCCCATTCGCTAACGGAGCATTGTTCAGCGGATGCGCATTCACCACTCCGAGCGTGCGGCCGCCGCAACCCGCCTCGCAGGGCAGGGTGATGTTGCCATTCGTGTAGCCGACATTGAATCCCATGTCGGTGCGGCTGTTCGGATTCACCGACACGTTCAGGCGGCCGGTGTTGCGCTTTACGCCATTTGTCGGCTCCATCCCCTTCGTGTCCTCGATGCCGGCGCCCGCGAAATAGCGGAAGAGCTCCGTGCCACCACCGGTGGAGATGTCGAACTCACCGATGCGCCCCTTCTGGAACACAGGCGTGCCGCGCGCCTCCTCGAGCGCGATGAGGTTGATGGACACCGTGTCGAGCTGGCCCGCGGCGCCACCCACGCGCGGGATCGGGAAGAAGTTGGTGCGGAAGCGCCCTTCGGGATTCTGGAAGTAGTTCACGCCCTGCCGAGTCGAGAGGTCCCAGCGCGGCCTCCCTGCGCGCCCCTTCTTCGTGATGATCTGGATCACGCCATTCGACGCTTCCGTTCCATACAACGTCGCGGCTGCCGGTCCCTTGATGATCTCCACCGACTCGATGTCGTCGGGGTTGATGTCGTTCACGCGCGAGATCGACGACGATCCGAACGCCTGGTTCGTTGGACCCGACGCCGCCTCCGAGTTGGTGCGCACGCCGTCGATGTAGATGAGCGGCTCGTTGGACAGCGAGAGGCTCGACGCGCCGCGAATGCGGATGCGCGCGCCAGACCCCACGTTGCCCGTCGCCGGATTGACGAACACGCCGGGCGCTCGCCCGTTCAACAGCTGCTGCACGTTGTTGATCGTTCCGCGCTCGCTCACGTCTGCGGCGTTCACCGTGGTCACCGCATTACCGATCTCGCGCCGCGCCTGACCGCCGGCGGTTCCCGTGATCACCACTTCGTCGAGCGATACCGACTGCTCCGTGACGGCGATGCGCAGGTCGGTCGCGCCCACGCGTACCGCCTGACGCAGCGGGCGGAAACCGATACGGCGGACATCGAGCGTGATGTCCGTACCAGTGAGTCCGGCGATACGAAATCGTCCACTGCCATCCGTGAGCGCACCCGCCGACGTTCCGGTGACGAGCACCTGCACCGAGGGCACTGGTGAGCCGGACGCCGCACTGACGACGGTTCCCGCGACCACGCCGGACTGCGCTGCCAGCAAGGTCGGCAACGCGAGCATCGCCATGGAGAGCAGCGCTGCGAGGTAGCGAGGGTGGCGTGATGCGCGACTAACCCCCGGACCACGAGCTATGAGCGAGGAAAAGGCGGTGAACATGACACACTCCGAGATGGAGAAGGCAGGAACTGCTCCGCGAAAACGCGCTGGTGGCGCGCAAATAATGATGGTGGGTCGCAGGAGCGGCAAGCACCTCGCACGGAGGTCACACTCACTCCGCGCGCGAGAGGCGGCGCAGGGCACTGCATGCAACGAATACACTCACGCCGTGTTCGTTCACCACTCGGCAACGCCCATCTGCGTATCGCTCGCGCAGTGTGACCCGTGAGCCGATGATCAGGCGTCCATTGAATGGTCCGTCTACACCGCGTGTAAAGCGGAAGCGGGCGGCTGTCCGGAGCACGTGCGTGAACGTGGTGGGCTCGGGCGCACGATTCGCCTCGGGCACCAGCGCATCGGTGCCGAGCACCACCACGGAGGGACGAACGATCCGCTCCGTCACGTCACTCGTTCACACTGCCGTCCGGAAGCACGATGGGAAGGCTCGGCAACATGATGCCGTGGTCGATCGGGGCAGCATGTGTCGTGAGCGTGCCCGCTTCTGCCGCCGCGCGCAGGTTTGGCAATGCGTACTTCTCCGCCTTCGCCATGTCCACCTTGTAGCCCATGTCCTGCAGGCTCGCGATGGTCAGCCTGCTGAGCGGATTGGGCTTGGCGTCCACGAAGCCGGTCATCAATTCCTTCTGGAAGACCGTCTCACGCCAGTGAGAGTCACGCGTGCCGCCGCCACCCCGGTTCTCCACGGGAACCGGCGTGGGCCCGGCGCTGCTGCCCTTCAACCTCCCATACTCCTTCATCGCCGCCGCGCCGCGAAAGGTCGGGTTGGACGTGCCTTCCCCCTTCAGTAGCCCCTTCCGCATCCACACGGTCCCGATGCCGAGCACGTGCCCCATCTCGTGCGTGATGACGTCGCCAAGCGTGCCGTCGGCCTGCATCGCGTCGAGATCGGCCTTGTCGAACGACATGATGCCCTTCGCGGGCAGGAACGCTGCCGCACCCGCGGTCTTTGGTCGCAAGTGCGTCGGCCCAGCCTGACCGAGGATGTTGCCAGGTCCGTCGATCTCGGCGCCTTCGGCCTCGATGAGGATGTCGTCGATCACCTCGCCGGCGATCGTCACGGGCGGAAGATCGCCGACGATCACGCGCGTCCAGCGGTCGGCCGCTGAGGCGAACGCCCGCTTCTGCTGTGACGTCAGTCCTCCGCGAAAGCGGACCGTGATCGCGAACGGTGCGCGCGCTCCGACCTTCTTGGCCGCGCGCGCACTCGCGGTGGCTTTGTACGTTTCGAACCCGGCTACCGTCTTCCGTGTGCCGAGCTTCTTCGCGGCACGCTTCGCCGCCTTCTTCTTCTTCGCGACCGCCATGCTGACCTCACTCGTTGGGGTGACCTCATCGCTCGCCTACACCGACCACGGCTTCTTCGAGTCGTACGCCGCCTTGTCCGGCTTCACAGAGATGTGCACGTGCTTGGTATGCGGATTGGCGCCGCTGTACGCACGCCACGCCCACGCGGGTTGTCCGTGAATCGGCGACGCGCTTGCGATTCGCCGGTTCCAGATGATGTACTTCACGCGATCGTCGCGGCTCGCGCGGATGACGTCCGCGACACGGCCCGCGTCGCATCCGGACGCGGGATCGTGCGTGATGTCGTACGCGGTCACGACGCCCATCCCGCCGTCGCGCACCCACGGGTTGTGGTCCGACGCGCGCGTCGCATGCGCGGCATCGCCGATCATGCCGTCGTGCGACTTTTTGCGCCGCGGCGCGAGGAGGTCCACTTGCCGCCGCAGCTGCAGGAGACACTCGGCGGCTCTCCAGGTCGTTGCCGCTGCTGGAGCGACATCGGCCTCCAGCGCGGATCCTCCGAACGACTGCACCGCCAGTTCAGCGACCGCCGACGCATCGTCGCCGACGTTGGGCGTGCGAAGATTCTTGAGTGGCCGCGTC
>JBKJMP010000410.1:0-7041 GCA_046596395.1 Gemmatimonadaceae bacterium | reverse complement strand
GAGAATGCGGTAGGGCACGGGAGCGCGTTGTGTGAGCGGGTATGGCAAGCTGGTGGGCCGGGAGACCCCGGGCAACCCATGGGCAGAGTTCACGCCGCGCCCGCATATTCAGCGCATGCCAACTGTCTCGCGGCACGGCCGCCTCATCGATCTTTCCGCCCTGCTGTGCATCGTCGTCGGTGCAGGGCTCTATCTGGTCGCCGCGATGCAGCTTCGCGAGATCGGAAAGCTCTCCTACCAGAATCCCGGCCCCGCCCAGCAATCGGCGCTCACCGTAGCGGACCGTGCCCGGTATCTCTCGTATGCCGGTGTGGCGCTGGTCGTCATCGGGTTCATCGTGGGAACCGCCGGCGCCATCGGGCACGCGCGAGCGCACCGCGTCAGCTGATCTCCATCGTCCCCTCGCACACGAGGACTGTGGCGCCGCCTACGTGCACCGCGCGGATCTCTCCCCCCGCAACGTCCACTTCCAGCTTGAGGATGCTTGGGCGGCCCATCTCGAAGCCCTGCTCGACGGTCCACCGCAGCGTCCCGTCGCGCTCCTCGGCACGCGGCGCGAGATAGCCCGCGAGCGACGCGACCGCCGATCCCGTGGCGGGATCCTCAGGGATGTTGAGCGCCGGTGCGAACATGCGGCCGTGGACGTCGGAGTCCGCCCGTGTGCCTCCCATCGCGAAGACGAACACCTCCGTCGCCCAGTACCCGGCGAGGGTCTGCTTCCACACGTCCATCTGGATCCACGCGCGCGCAACGGCCGCGAGATCGCGTACCGGGACGAACAGGAAGGGCAGGCCACACGAGAACGCAGCGGGCGCCCAGTCGTCGTCCAGCAGGTCGCCCGCGTCGAGGCCGATCATCCGCGCGAGCTCGGCGCGCGATGGTGGCGGTGGTCCTGCTTCGGGCAACTTCGCCACGGTGAGCTCGGCGAAGACCGGCACCCCCTCCACGGCACGGATCGAGACGGGCACCGGGCCGACTCCCTCCTCGAACACGATGCGCGTCTCATCGCCGGTGAGTGTGACCTCGCCGATGGCCGCGAGCACGTGCGCGGTGCCGACGGTCGGGTGTCCGGCGAACGGGAGCTCCGCCCCCGGCGTGAAGATCCGCACGCGCCGCGTATGCTCGGCACGCTCGGCGGGATAGACGAAGGTCGTCTCGGAGAAGTTGAACTCGCGCGTCACGTCCGCGAGCCGGTGCTCGGGAATCCCTCGCGCGTCCGGAAACACGGCGAGCTGGTTGCCGCCGAATGGCGTATCGGTGAAGACGTCGGCGGTGAGATAGCGGTATCTGGGCATGGGTCGAGAAAGGAGGTCGCGGTCGGGAGAGGGGTAAAAGCCGGGTCTGGGGTGTGCGGTGTCGGGTTCAGGGTCTGGGACAACCGGGGTTTGGAGTCGGCGCCCAACCCCCGACCCTTGACCCGATTGAACCCCCAATCCTCACCCGGAACCGTAAACGCCAGGACCGGCTTTCAAAGATGCTGTGCGGCGGCAGTGATGGCATCTGGCGCATCCCGACGGGCTTCCGCACCGTAGGGCGATGAATCTCCGCGCACGCGGGCTGTTCGTCGCCCTGTTGGTTGGCCTCGTGCCGCTGTCGGCACGCGCGCAGGCGGGCGACGCCGGGTTGCTCGTTCGCTTCTGCGGCGACACGGCCCGCGCCGCAGACGTCGGTGCCCTCGTGGGCCGCGTGCGGAGTGCCGACGACGACCGACCACTGGCCGGCGTGACCATCGTCGTGCGATGGAACGAGCTCGGCGTGGATCGCGATCGCGGCGCAGCGCTCGTCACGCCGCGCACGCTGTCGGCGGTGTCGGACAGCCAGGCGCTCTACCGATTCTGCACGCTGCCGCGATACGTGCCGATCATCGCGCAGGCGCAGGTCGAGAATCGCAACTCCGGTGTCGTCGAGATCCGCTTAGGCGAGGAGCCCGTACGCGTCCACGGGTTCTCGCTCAGCGTGAGCGGGCAGGCGGACAGCTCGCGCACCGGCACCGCCCGGCTCCTGGGCGAGGTCGTGGGCACGAACGGCCAGCCGATTCGCGAGGCACGCGTGAACCTGGATGGGGCGACCACGTTCGCGATATCGAACGACACCGGCGTCTTCCTGCTCCCCAACCTTCCAGCGGGCTCGCAGTCGGTGATCGTCCGCCGGCTCGGCTACCTGCCCAAGCGTGCGGCTGTGGAGCTGCGCACCGGGGCCACGACGCCGGTCACCATCGTGCTCGACCAGACGGTGCGCGTGCTGGACTCCGTCCGCGTGCTGGCGCAGCGCACGCGCTCGCAGGAGGAGTTCATGGCCGATTTCCAGAAGCGGAAACGCGCATCGCCTGGTGGGACGTTCCTCACGGACGAGCAGCTCGCGCGCCGCGTTTACACCGATACGCCCGACATCTTCCGTACCATCCCCGGGCTGGTCGTCTCGGCAGACGGGGTGGTGTCGCTCACGCGGGGTGCGCTCTCCATGACGGAGCTCGCGTGCATCCCGGCCGTCTACATCGACGACGTCCGTATCGGCGACTCGACGGTAGACATCGTGCGTCCGCAGGAGATCCGGGCCATCGAGGTCTACAAGAGCGCCGCGAGCGTGCCCCCGCAGTACAACGATCCCTGCGGCGCCATCGTCATCTGGACCAAGTGAGCCCTACTTTTCCGCCATGAACGGGTAGCGGTAGTCCGTTGGCGGCGAGAACGTCTCCTTGATGCTTCGCGCGCTCACCCAACGGACGAGGTTGAGCTTGGAGCCGGCCTTGTCGTTCGTACCCGAGCCACGCGCGCCACCGAATGGCTGCTGCCCCACGACCGCGCCCGTGGGCTTGTCGTTCACGTAGAAGTTTCCGGCGGCGTTGCGCAGTGCCATCATCGCCTGGCGCACGGCGGAGCGATCGTTCGCGAACACGGCTCCGGTCAGCGCATACGGTGACGTCGTGTCCACGATGCGGAGCGTCTGCTCCCAGCGCGCATCATCGTAAACGTGCACCGTGACGACCGGTCCGAAGATTTCCTCGCACATCAGGCGGTAGCCCGGATCCTTCGTCTCGATCAGCGTCGGGTGGACGAAGTAGCCGTCCTTGCCGTCCACCTTGCCGCCGGCGACGATCGTCGCGTTGCGCCGCGCGTCGTCGATGTACTCGGAGATCTTCGTGAACGAGCGTTGGTCGATCACGGCGCCCATGAAGTTCCGGAAGTCGGTGATGTCGCCGACCTTGAGCTCGTCGATGATCGCGACCGTGCGATCCTTCACCTCCTTCCACAGCGAGCGCGGCACGTACACACGGCTCGCGGCGGAGCACTTCTGCCCCTGGTACTCGAAGCCGCCGCGCGCGATCGCCACCGCGAGCGCCTGCGGGTCCGCCGACGCATGCGCGACGATGAAGTCCTTGCCTCCTGTCTCACCCACGATGCGCGGGTAGCTCGCATACCGGGACATGTCGGAGCCGATCGTCTCCCACATCTGGTTGAACACGCCGGTGCTGCCGGTGAAGTGCACACCTGCGAGGTCGCGATGGCCCAGTGCGAGCTTGGAGATCGCGGCGGCGTCGCCCGGCACGAAGTTGATGACACCCGGGGGAAGCCCTGCTTCCTCGAGCAGTTTCATGAGATAGTAGCCGGAGTGGACCGCGGTCCCCGCGGGCTTCCAGAGCACCGTGTTGCCCATCAGCGCCGGCGCCGTCGGCAGGTTGCCCGCGATCGACGTGAAGTTGAACGGCGTGACCGCGTACACGAATCCCTCGAGCGGCCGGTAGTCCAGTTGGTTCCACATGATGTTGCTGCTGAGCGGCTGCTCGTCGTACAGCTGCTGCGCATACGCCGGGTTGAAGCGCCAGAAGTCGATGAGCTCGCACGCCGAATCGATCTCCGCCTGGAACGCCGTCTTCGACTGGCCGAGCATCGTCGAGGCGTTGATCGTCTGGCGCCACGTTGTGGTGAGCAGCTCGGCGGCGCGGAGGAACACGGCCGCGCGGTCTTCCCACGACCAGTTCGCCCAATCCGCTCCCGCCTTCTTGCTCGCCGCAATAGCCTCGTTCACGTGGCTCGGCGACGCGCGATGCCAGTCGGCCAGCACGTGCTTGTGATTGTGAGGCATCACACTCTGGCCGAGATCGCCGGTGCGGATCTCGCGGCCATTGATGATCACGGGAATGTCGATGCGCTCGCCAGCCATCGACGACAACCGCTCCTTCAATGCCGCGCGCTCTGGCGAGCCCGGCGCATAGCTCTTCACGGGCTCGTTCACGGGGGGCGGCACGCGCCGGTTGCCTGCGAATCCGGACAGCGGTGCACTCGGCGCCAGTGTCTCGCGGGCCTGCGGTGACTCAGCGGCACCCGACGCGGGCGCGGACTTGGAGGTTGCGGTCATCGAAGCGGCGGTGTGAGGTGGTGACGTGTGAGGCGACGCCGGGCGACGCTCGCGGGAAAGATAATCCGGTCGCACCTCGCGTCGGAGTGATTATTCTCCGGGCATGATGGTACGCCGTTGCTTGATGCTTCCCCTCATGATCGCCACTGCCTGTTCGCGCCCGCCCGTCGAGTGGCAGGAGGCGCGGTCGGTCGTCGCGCCCGCGCCGGACGTGGCGATGACGGTCGCTGGTGACCTGCACGCGGACAGCGCCGGACGCGTCGAGGCGCGCGTCACGTTGCCGGCGCCGTTCTGCCCGGGCTCGCTGCGACTCGCCACGGCAGGACGCACCACGTACGCCGTGTGGTGGTCGCCGCGTCCGGACAGCACCGCCCATCTCGTCGCGTCGCAGTCGGCCGACGGGGGCGCGCAGTGGGGAGCCGTGGCGCCGGTGGACACGCTCGATCGCGGGCGCACGGGGTGTCGGCGCGCGCCGCCGGCCATCGCCGCCGATTCCGTGAGTGGTTACGTCCACGTCTCGTACGCGATGCACGCGCCCGAGGGACCGGGACTTTTTTTCTCGCACTCGATGGACCGCGGCGCCATGTTTCATTCCCCGGTGCCGATAGTCTATGGCGAGCGGCTGGGACGCACGAGCATCGCCGCGGAAGGCGACGTCGTCGCGGTCGCGTTCGAGGACCCGAATGGCGGGGCGGTGCGCGTCGGCCTCGCGCTGTCCCGCACCATGGGCCACATTTTCGAGGATCGCGTACTGCCGGCGTCGCTCGAGAACGGCGCGGCGAGTCATCCGCTGGTCGCCGTGCAGGGGCGTCGCATCAGCCTTGCATGGCAGGAGCGCGTCGCCTCGGACCGAGGCGTCGTCTTTCGTATTCGAACAGGCACGATTCATTGACTCACCCACTGCGGCAACGCAATGCGCGTTCTTTTCGCTGATGACGATGTCATAGCTCGCACGCTCCTCGCCGCGGTGCTCGCCGACCTCGACCACGAGGTGACGATCGCCGAAGACGGGGAGCAAGCGTGGGCGGAGTTCCAGCGCGAGCCAACGCCGCTGGTCCTGCTCGACATCAACATGCCCGGCATGGACGGCCTCGAGGTCTGTCGCCGCATCCGCGGTCACGAGGCTGGGCGCGAAGCCTTCGTACTCGTCATCACCGCGCGCGATGGGCGCGACGACCTCGACAGCGTGCTCGGGGCCGGCGCCGACGACTACGTGACCAAGCCCAGCTCCCCCGAGAACCTTCGCGCCAGGCTGGAGATCGCAAAGTTGCGCATCGCACAGGACGACGCGCGACGCACCGCCGAAGCGGAGCTCGCGCGCTCACGCTGGCTCGCCGGCATCGGCGAGACCACCATCGCCCTCGAGCACGAAATCAACAATCCCCTCTCCGCCCTCCTCGGTCACGCCGAGCTGCTGATGATGGACAAGAACCTGCCGGAGGACGTGCACGAGCAACTGCGCATCATCCAGGAGCAGGCCGCCCGCATCGCGCAGGTGGTGCGCCGGCTTGCCAAGCTGAAGAATCCACAATCCGTGGAATACCTTGCTGGCTCCCTGATGCTCGACCTCTCATCGCGCACGGGCAGGACCGACTAGGCACCCGAGGACATTGCGAGTGGAGCACTTCGTTGGCGCGCACACCGTGGACAACGGTGGCATCCACATGGCCGCGCGCCGTGCCGCCAAGGCCGGCATGCGCGCCCTGCAGATCTTCACGGCCATTCCCAAGTACTACAACGACAAGGTCTCCATCAAGCCGGAGCGGGTCGCCCGCTTTCGCGAAACGTTGGCCGCCACGGCCATCGCGCCGGAGCACGTCGTCGTGCACGCGGCGTACGTCCTCAACACCGCCACCCCCGAGGCGGACCAGTGGGTCCGCGCGCGCGACGGCCTCGCGAAGGAGCTCGAGCGGTCCACGCGTCTCGGCGTCGGCGCGGTGTGTTTCCATCCGGGCGCGGCGACGGATGATGACCGGGAGGGTGCCGCAGAGCGGATCGCCGCCGCCATCGTGTACGCGCTCGAGCAGGTGGCCGGCGATACCCGCGTGCTCGTCGAGAACACGGCCGGCGCGGGACGGACGATGGGCCGCACGCCCGAGGAGATCGGCACCATCCTCGGGCACATTCCCCCCCGGCTGCGCACGCGTACGGGATACGGGCTCGACACCTGCCACTTGTTCGCGAGCGGCTTCGATCTCCGCGTGTCGGCCGCGGAAACGTCCCGCATTCTCGACGCGTTCGAGGAGGCGGCTGGCGAGGTGCCAGGCTTCTTTCACCTCAACGACAGCGAGGGCGCCCTCGCCTCGAACAAGGATCGCCACATGCTCCTTGGCGAGGGCCAGATCGGGGCGGACGCATTCGGATGGCTGCTCGCCGACCGACGTACGCGCGCGGTTCCGCTCATCCTCGAGACGCCGCAGGAGCACCATGAAATCGGGGACGATGACGACGCCGCCGACCCGTACGACCTGCGCATGATGGCCCTGCTCGACGCACTCGCGACGTGAGCGATGCGGCGTGATGCCGCCGCGCTCATGGGAGAAATCACACGATCCTAGAGGGGAATTATGCACTTTCCCTATTGCGCGCCCCACTGAGCATTGTATCTTGCGCCCCGTCATACAGCGTTTCGCTCATAGCGAGAACGTGTTCATTATCCCAGGAGACGAGCATGGCCGCGAAGAA
>JBKJMP010000310.1:0-4931 GCA_046596395.1 Gemmatimonadaceae bacterium | reverse complement strand
GGACGGCCGCTATCGCCCCGGCGTGTACGTGCACAAGCACAACGCGCAGGAGGTCTACGACGACCTCAAGCTCGAGTTCGCCGCGGCCGGCGTGAATGAGGAGCCGCGAATCTGGGTGGCGAGCGGCACCGACTTCCACGAAGGCAAGGCGCCCCAGGACGTCGGATTTGCCTTCGCGGGAATGTGGCAGGGGCTTCTGGACGTTGCCCGCGCCGTCGGCAACATCGAGCTACCCATCGACATCAACGTCTCGGAGTGGTCGTCGCCCTCCGCTCCGGAAACGCTCGGCAACTGATCGCTGCGTAGAACTGTTTCGCCGCTCGAGGAGTATACAGAGGGAGACCCACACCAAAGGGATACCCATGACGACCTACCCTCGCGCAGTCCGACTCGCGCTGATCGTTGCTGCCGCGACCGCCATGGTTGCTGCACCTGCCCTAGCGCAATCGACGGCCGCCAAAGGAGAGCGGAGAGTGACTGACAACTTCAAGAAACCCAGTGACGGCGAGCTCAAGCGGAAGCTCACGCCGATCCAGTACCAGGTGACACAGCACGACGCCACCGAGCGTCCCTTCCAGAATGAGTTCTGGGACAAGAAGGACGAGGGGATCTACGTCGACGTGGTTTCTGGCGAGCCGCTGTTCAGCTCGCGCGACAAGTACGACTCGGGCACCGGCTGGCCAAGCTTCACGCGCCCGCTCGTAACCGATAACGTCAAGACGAAGACCGATCGCAGCCTCCTCATGACGCGCGTCGAGGTGCGCTCGGCCAGGGCTGACTCGCACCTCGGACACCTTTTCGACGACGGTCCGAAGCCGACGGGGCTGCGCTACTGCATGAACTCCGCGTCGATGCGCTTCATCCCGGTGAACCAGCTCGCGGCTGAAGGTTACGGCGAGTTCGTCAAGCTCTTCGAGGCCACGAAGAAGTGACGCGATCGCCGTAAGGCGCCCGCGTCATTCCGCGCGCAGCCCTTTGTCATCCTGAGCGCAGCGAAGGATCTGCACTTCCCGCCTCACGCGTAGAGCCCGCCGGTCCCAGTGACCGTCGGGCTCTACGCCTTCGCCCATGATGTGAGCAAACAACTCGACGGACGGTGGCGCGCCTCGCGATGGAGCACGTAGCGCGCCATCATGACTCGAGGTTCTCGATGCTTCGCTGCCAGCAACCTACCATTCCCCCATGCGTTTCATCCTGCTGGTCGCCGTTCTATCCGCTGCGTGCGCCGCCCCTCCGGCTGCGCCGGCACCGGCGCCGCGCCCGCTACCCGTCGTCCCGCCACCCGAGCCGCCGCGGCGACTCGCGCCCGTCGCGGCGCTCGTCAGTGCGCATCCCGCCAGCGTCGGCATGGACTCGATGCTCCCTGCGCGACTCGACAGCATCATGCTCGCGGGGATCGCCGAGGGGGTCGCCCCAGGTGGCGCGATCGTCGTCGGCCGGCATGGACGCATCGTGCACATGCGCGGATACGGGACACTCGACTACGCGGAGGGCTCACCCGCCGTCGAGACGACGACGCTGTACGACCTCGCGTCGCTGACGAAGGTCGTGGCCACGACCACGGCCGCCATGATCCTCGAGGAACAAGGCCGGCTTCACCTCGACAGCACTGTTGTTTCCATCCTCCCGGAATTCAACGCGCCCGGCAAGGCGACGATCACCGTGCGCATGCTCCTGACGCATCGCGGCGGACTCGAGGCCGGCGCGCAACTCTACCGCACCATCCGGGGACGCACCGATTACATCGCCGAGATCAACCGGCGACCGCTGCGTTCGATGCCTGGCACTGCGACGCTCTACAGCGACTGGGACATGGTGGTGCTCCAAGCAGTCGTCGAGCGGGTATCGGGGATGCCGCTCGACCAGTTCACTGCTGCGCAGATCTTCCGCCCCCTCCAGATGGACGATTCGCGCTTCACTCCCGACACCGCGAATGCCCTGCTCCGCGAGCGCATCGCGCCGACCGCGATCGACACGGCGCGCGGAGGGCTGCTGCAGGGAATCGTCCACGATGGAAATGCGTGGGCCATTGGCGGCACGTCCGGGCACGCTGGATTGTTCTCGTCGGTGCGCGAGCTCGCGAGCTTCGCGCAGATGCTCCTCGACGGTGGTACCTACGACAACGTGCGCATCGTCGCCCCCACGACGGTCGTGCGCTGGACCGCTCGGCAGGACACGCACTCCAGCCGCGCGCTGGGATGGGATACGCCCGCACCGGCGTCGAGCGCGGGCCGCTACTTCTCGCCGCGGAGCTTTGGCCACACCGGGTTCACCGGAACGTCGATGTGGATGGATCCTGAGCGCGGGCTCTTCGTCGTGCTGCTCACCAACCGCGTTAACTCGCGCGGCGCGAGCATGCGGCATGTGCAGCTCCGCCGCGACGTGGCGGACGCCGCGCAGTCGGCGATCCTCGACGCCGCGCTCGTTGACTGGGAGGCGCGGCGGTAAAGGCGACGCCGAACGGCTAGGTCGCGGGCGCGGACTCCCCGCTGCGAAGGTGCGCGGAGTTCAGGCGCTCGGCCATGTCGCGGATCGCCGTGAACCGCGCCGAGAGCGGCACCACGTTCTTGACCGTGGGGTGCTCGGCCATCCGTTCGACGACTTCCCACACGCTCGGATCATGCTCACCGATTTCGGCCGCGCAGTCGGCAATCATCCACGCGACGGCATAGACGTCCATCGCCTCGAGTCGCTCGATGGCCGCGCGGAAACGCGAGATTGCGGCCGGGTAGCTCTGGTCGCGCGCATGGAGGCGAATCACGAGCGACTCGAGGAGCTCGCGCCCCTGGAACCACCAATCTTGCCGTGAACCCAGGATGGCCTGGGCCGCGGCGAGCGCCGTGTGTGCGGCCGCCACGTCACCGAGCTTGAGCGCCGAGAGCCCGTCACCGGCATGTGCACCGATCGCGATGTCGCCTGCGCCGAGTTGGTTGGCCAGTGTCGTCGTCTCGCGATAGAGCTCGGCGGCGGTCATCGCGTCGCCACGCTCGCGCGCAAGGTTGGCGAGGTTGTACAGGGCGATGAGTCGGTTGGTGTTGTTGCGCAGCGTCGTGTGCAGGCGCAACGCATCGGTGAGCGCATCGTGCGCCGCCGCAAAGTCGCCGCCGCGGAGCCCGATCACGCCGAGATTCATCGATGCCGTGGCGGCAACGTCGAGCGCCTGCGCATCGCGCGCGATGGTGAGCGCGCTCCGGAATGCCTCGGCCGCAGACTGGTCGTCGTCCTTCATGCGTCCGACGCCGAGAATCTGGTACGCGCGCGCTTCCATCACGCGATCCCCACGCTTGCTCGCACGTTCCACGAGCTTGATCAGGAGCGACTCCGCTTCCTCGGAGCGTGCTGCGACCAGCGTGATCGCGAGCCGGTGCATCGCCACGATCGCGAGCGCTTCATCTCCGCTGTCTTCGCCGATGCGAAGCGACTCCTCACCCATGGCAATCGCTGCATCCAGCTCGCCGGCGCGCGCGAGGGTCTGCACCAGGAGTGATCGAGTCTGCACCTCATCCCACGTGTTGCCCACACGTTCCGCAACGAGCAGGAGTGCGCGGCATTCAGCTTCCATGTCGCGCGCGCCGTGGCCGAGGCGCATGCGCGCCTGGAGACGCCGCAGCTTGATTGGGAGGGACTTCGCCGACTCGCCGGCGTATCCTGACTGCGCGAGGATGGCGTCGCACGAGCGTTCCATGTCCGCCCAGCGTCCGGCATGCTCGGCCGCCCGCGCGAGATCCTCGTGCACGGCCGCGCGCTCCTCCTCGGTGCTCGCATGCGTGAGCGCATGGTTGAGGAACTCGGCAGCCTCGTCCAGTGCATAGAGCGCCATCGCACGCGATGCCGCACGCCGGCACCACTCGTACGCCTGCGCGGCATTCGAGCTGCTGGCGTAGTGCGAGGCAATGAGGTCCACGGCGTCCGGCTGTCGGTTCACCAGGATGCCGGCAATGCGCTCGTGCGTGAGCTTGCGACGCGCGGGGCTCACCGACTTGAGCACTGCGTCCACCAGCAGGGCGTGCGCGAACTGGTACGTGTCGTCATCCTGCTCGCGGGCCGGCTCGAGTACGGAGGTCGCGAGCGCCGCGTCGACGGCGTCGAGCACCACTTCGGCGCTCACGCCGGATGCCTCCGTGAGCAGCGGGAGCGAGAATGAGCGCCCGATGGCCGCCGCGGTAACCAGCACGCGCAATGCATCTGGCGGCAGTCGCGACAGACGCCGGCCGACGAGGTCGGTCATGCCCGCAGGGAGCGCCAGCGTCGCCGGGATCGTCCACTCCCACGCTTCGCCAGCGTACTGGAATACGCCCTCCTCTTCCATGGTGCGCAGCAGTTGCACCACGAGGAACGCGTTGCCTTCGGTATGCCGGAGGACGAAGTCCAGCAGGTCGTCGCCGAGATCGGTGCGATGCAGCGCGCCCTGCAACCATTCGGCGACTTCCTTGGACGTGAGCCGCTCCACCCGCAACTCACGCACGCGTTCATCGCGGGTGAGGCGGCGGCGACGCTCGCGCACGCTGCCGAATGCGGCTTCCTCCGAACGCACCGTGAGCATGATGCAGATGCGCTCCGTGGTTAGCTGCGCGAGCACGTACTCCAGGCCGTCCCAGCTCGCGGTGTCGCCCCAGTGCATGTCCTCGAGCACCAGCAACAACGGCCGCGCTTCGCTCGCGCCGCGAAGGAACGCGACCAGCTCCTGCATCAGGTGATGCCCTTGCGACGGATCGAGGATCGTGTCCACCGGCGCGTGCGACGTCGCGCCGGTGCGAAGCGCGGGCACGAGCCGGCTCAACAGCGGCCACGGACGCGCCGGCGCGAGCCCGAGCGAGTGCACGTTCGCGAGCGCTTCCGTCCACGGGCCGAATGGCGGACGGCTCTCGCTCTCCATCGCGCGTCCAGTCACCATGACCGCGCCACGCAAGCGTGCCTCGGGAAGCAGTTGG
>JBKJMP010000291.1:0-14543 GCA_046596395.1 Gemmatimonadaceae bacterium | reverse complement strand
CTGAAGAACGCGATCCACTCCCCGTTCGGCGAGAACGTCGGATTGTCCGCCCCCGCCGTTCCCGCCAATGGATGGCCGTGCAGTTGCGACAGTCTCCGCAGGTACAGCTGACGGGCGCCGCCGGCGATTACCGTGTAGGCGAGGAGCCGACCGTCGGGCGAGAGCGCGATGGGGCTACCCGGGACATTGCTCAATCGCTCGTTCGCGGGAAGCCGAATAGAAAATCGCACCGTCGAATCGGCGCGAGCCCTCGCGGCATTCCACCATCCGTAGGCCGATCCCATCGCGGCTGCAAGCAGTAGCGCCCCACCGACGATGACCGCGCGTCGCAACGGACGGCCGAACTGAGCGGCGTCGCGACTTTGCCACCCTGCGTCCTTCCCACCGCGGCCCGTGATCGCCGCCTCGAACTCGGCCGCAGTGGCGAACCGGTCAGCGGGGAGTTTCTCGAGCCCACGTTCGATCGCGCGCTCGACGTGCGGCGGGACCCACCCTCGCGATGAACGAACCGGTCGCGGCCGTTCCGTGAGCACTCGCGCGATGATCGCCTGCGCCGTGCTGCCGACATACGGAGGATCGCCGGTCAGCATCTCGTACGTCATCGCTGCGAGCGAGTAGATGTCCGTGCGTCCATCGATCGCGCGGTCGCCGGTGGCCTGCTCGGGGCTCATGTATTGCGGCGTGCCGAGCGACAGGCCTGTCTGGGTGACGCGCGCGCCGCCCGCCTTGCTGACCGCCAGCGCGATTCCGAAATCGGCGATCACCGGCTGGCCCGACTGCATGAGAATGTTCTCGGGCTTGAGATCGCGGTGGATGACCCCCCGCTCGTGCGCGTACTGCAAAGCGCCCGCGATCGCCACAGCGATGCGAACGGCTTCGTCGACGGGCAGTTGCTTCTCGCGCTCGAGCCGCTCGCGCAGGGTTTCCCCGTCGACGAACGGCATCACATAGAAGAGGAGACCGTTCGCTTCGCCAGAGTCGAACAGCGGCAGCAGATGCGGGTGCTGCAGATTGGCCGTGACTTGTATCTCGGCCAGGAATCGCTCGACGCCGACGATCGCGCCCAGCTCGGGCTTGAGGACCTTGAGCGCGCCCTTGCGGTTGTGGCGCACGTCGCGGGCGAGATAGACGACCGCCATCCCGCCTTCACCCACCTCGCGCTCGACCTCGTAACGGCCGGTGAGAGCGGTGTTCAGTTGGTCGGTCGCGTGCATGCGTTCGTCCCTGGTGGGCGACCGATCATTATGGGACGAGACAGGAGCCCTGCAATGAGCACGACCGGGTCGAGCCAGCTCATGCCCCATCGATCACCGCCATTTACGGCACGGAGGAGCGGGGTTCGTCAACGCGGCTGAGCGCATCAATCTCGTCGCGTGCTGCCAGCAGTCGGCCGACTTGCTCGCTGACCTCCCGCGCCGATGCCAGCTTTCGCGGTGAGATTGTTCAGCATTTCGATACGCTCCCGCATCTTCAATGCGTCCGCCTAGGGTGCCGCACGACTATCGGCAGCTCGGCCAGCTGTGCGCGCACCGGCTTGGGCAGGCCTTGGAATAGGAATCGACGGCCATCCGATGCCGAGTTCCGTTGGCCGATGGGTCGCCATCGCCGTCAGCTTCGACCGGTCGAGACCGACACCAGCGAGCGCGAAGGCCCATCGGCCGACCGGGCTTTCGAGTAGTCGTTTGGTAAGTCTGCGACTCATGGCCGTGCGCCCGTCATGCCGCCAGGGGCTGATGATCCCGCCATGGAAAGTCACGATCAGACGCTCGATAAGACCGGGAGCGCCGTCCCGACGGCCACCGAGGCGCGGCGGCGCGCGGAGTTCAGGCCGCCGCTCGCCCGCCGGCCCTCGCGGGGTCGGCGATCGCGCCGTACGTTTCCCCGATGCTCGACCGACCCCGATCGAAATTCCTATCCCTCCGATGATGCCACGCCGCAACCTCCGCCGCCGTGCCGGGCTGACCATTCTCGCCGCCGCCTTCGTCTCCTTCCTCCTGTCCGTCACGCTGTGGTTCACAGGGAGCCACGAGCAGGGACTGTTCGTCGGGCTGTGGGTCCCGTCCATCCTCTCGTTCGGATGCGTCGCCCTCCTGATCAGCGGTGACCGGCTTGAGTAACCTTGCGCTGTTCGTCGTCGGAGTCCTGGTCACCATTCCAGCGGCGACCGTCGTGATCGCTCTGGTGTTCGCCGCCGGCATCGATGAACGAGCGGAGAAGCGCCTGGCGCGGCTCGAGCCGGTAACGACGCCGTCGGAGCAGGCGCAATGACGCGCACGTACCTGGTCGTCGGGCACTCGAGCGGTATCGGACTCGCTCTCACCCGGCTGGCGCTGGTGGCAGGCCATGCGGTCGTTGGGCTCTCGCGACGCACCTCGGGCATCGCCATGCCCGGCCCGCGAGGGCAATGGTCGCAATGACATGACTTGATCTCGTACCGGCTCGAATGACACTCATGGTTCGCGCCGCCCGCTGTTCACGGCGCAAGCCGCGAGAGATAGTTCCTGCGAGGTAGGGACTGGAATACAGAGTGTAGTACTTCGCTAGTGAGCAGCGGCAAGCTGCGCCCTCGCGAATCCGTGGCGCAGGGGCTGGAGTCAGCGCCGGGAGCGTTTCTCGGCATGTTCGAGATTTACGTCCGGCCCTTTCCCGCGAGCGGCGCGCGCGTTCAGGTCAGCGGCGCGGGCGGAACGGAAGCGCTCTGGGGACGCTCCGGACGCTCACTGTACTACCGCGGACCAAATGGCGATGTCGTCGATGTCGTCGTCACCACGCATCCCGAGTTTTCGATTGCCGAACGCAAGGCGGTGCTCTCCGGTGAGTACCTCACGGACTCATCGCATCCGAATTACGACGTGGCCCCCGACGGCCGCTTCATGATGCTCAAGCGGTCGGGCGCGGACGCGCAACGGTCGTGGTGCACAACTGGGGGCCAGAGCTGCGCGAGAAGACGCGGAAGAAATAGCGTGACGGGGAGCTTCTGGCGTCATGGGTGATCCATCACTTCGGCGTTCGTTTTGGCCTGCGACCGCGCGCGGCGATCGCGCCGCGTGCTCAAACCCGCGCAAGGATTTCCGGTAGCCTCGGAACTCCAACCGCTGCAGGAGTTCGGCAAGTAGATGCCGAGAATTGGTAGTGCGCAGCGGCACGCAGCGTGCCCGGTGGTCCGGCCTCGGCCCCTTATCGGTCTCCACACGCGCCGGCACGACCGAACCGCGCCGACTCGACCGCCCGCTCGGCCCGTCGTCGACCTGACTCGAGACCTCAGCCAGCAACTCGCGAGAACTGATACGACGCCGGTGCCGCGAATGCAGCAGGTTGCCTCCACGAGATCGTTGGAAGTGTACCGTCTGCTCGTCGAGGCCGTCGAAACCGACAATCGCGGTGATATGCCGGCGTTGATGCGTCGTGCGCGGCAAGCCCTACGTCGTGATAGGCCACGGGATCACGCGGCGGGGGAGAGGCTCCAGGCGGGATACCGACGCAGTCGGCGGGCCGTCAGTAGCGCCAGCTCGTGATGTCTGCCCCTGCGGGCGCCGTCTTCAGCATCCGCTCCACCGCCCAGGGCATCACCATCTGTGGATAGCGCAGGCGCGAATACGCATTCGTTCGCGTCTGATCGCCATTCCAGCAGTGCTCTGCACGATCGCCGTATTCAACCACAGCATCCGCCGGCGGATTGGCGCTGCGCAGGAAATCGTCCACGAGGTAAACCGCGTTATTCAGGTAGTAATTGTCCATGTCACCCACGTAGATGCGCAGCTTGCCGCGTAGCTTGGGACCCAGCGTGGCCCAGTCGCGCCGGAGGATGTGCGACAGGTCGTAGCGCTCTCGCCAGTAGTCAGCAACGCTCCGGTCGACGGTGCCGGTGAGCTTGTCCCAGATGGGCTTCGGGTAGCCGTTCGCACCCACGGGCGAGAACACCGAGTCCCACACGTCCCACTGGTCTCCCGAGCGGGAGTTGGTGCCCAGCGCCAGTTCGCGGTGGTTGGACTGCTCGAGCGTGGTGCTCACATGTCCCAGATAGTTACGCTGCCCGGGCCGCGGCACGCGCTTGAAGGGACCGTCCGCGTAGTACGCGTTGCTGTCGCTGTAGATGTTCACCACCGTATACGCGCGGAAGTCGATCGGGTCCGGGCACGCGACCCAGGCACCGTTGTACTCGTCGGGGTAGAACATCTGCACGGCCATCGCCTCCCAACCACCGGTGGAACCGCCATAGGTGAAGCGCGCCCACCCTTGGCCGATGCCGCGGAACCGGCGCTCGATCTCCGGAAGCAGCTCGTACTGGATCGCGTCCCCGTACGGACCGTTGTTGGCCGAGTTCACGGCGTACGAGTCGTCGTAGTAGGGCGTGGGGTGCTGGATCTGCACCAGCAGCGCGCGCGGGAATTCCGAAGACGTCCAGTCCTTGTAGAGCTGGTAACCCAGCTCCTGTTGAATGCGATTGTAGCCGCGCAGGTTGAACCGCGCGCTGAAGTCCGGTGTGAGCGCGCTGTCCGGCGGCGTCTCCCGGAAACCGTCCACACCAGACGGAAAGTGGCCGTGATTCAACATGAGGGGATAGCGCGCGTTGGGATGTGCGTCGAAGCCCTCGGGAAGCAGCACCCACGCGGCGAGGTGCATGTCACGTCCCCAGAATTTCGACAGCCGCTCGCTCTTCACCTTGATGTACTTGACGTATTTCGTCTGTTTGGCGGCGAAGTCTGCGACGGGAGGAATCTCCTGGTCCAGCGACAGCGTGACGATCCGCGGCTGGCGCGACGCATCGTGCGCGAGCGGTTGCACGGTGGAGTACAGGTTTCCGGGTTTCGACGCCCACTGCTGTCCCTCACCGCGATCCGGCGGCAGCTTCACGGTGTGTCCGTCGCTGCGGCGAAATGTCTCGTAGCGATTGACGAGTGCCTGCACGCGAAAGCGGCCACGTGGCAACTGCGCGAGGGAGCGAATCGGATAACCAAAGGCGGTGGCGTCCACGATACGCCTCTCACCCGGCCGCCACCCATCCACGTCGATTCCGTACACCTGCGCGGTATTCACATTGTCGCTCAGCCTTTGCCTCGGCTCACCGGTCGTGTCGGCTGAAATGAGTATGAGCAGCCGTCCGTCGATCGGCGCTGCGCTGCGGGTAGCGGGGAAGGTGACGGCGAATCGGAGGGACGAACCCGTCCGCTGCGCTTCCGCTCCCTCTCCTGACAGCGCGCCCGCGGAGATCGCGGTGAGGGTCAGGCGAAGGCCGCGAGTGATTCGGCACATGGCAGGCTCGATGGGGAGGAGGGTGCGTGGGAACCTATGATGTAGCGCGACGCGCGCATTTTCGGAACGCCACCGCGGGACGCCGGTTGCGTACCACGCGCCCGCACGGGTCGCCATGGCCATCGGTCGCGCCGCAAGCGAGAAGCAGAACGTCAGTGCCCTCGCCAGCTGCGCAACCGCGAAGCTGTCGTCTTCCGGCCTGAGCCGATTTCCGGCAGTTCCGCGCGTTGTGGGGAAACACCTGCGAGCCCCCGATGCGCAATTTTGCCCTGCATTCGCCCGTCATCCTGTGTGCGCTCGTCGTCCTCTTCGGAGCGATGGCGAGCCTCGTTCCCGTTTCACCGGTGGAGCCGGTGCTCGTCGGTGTCGCGGCGGTCGCGCCTCCATGGCTACTCGTGCCACTCGTGGTCCTGGCCACGGTCAGCCACATGGCGACGAAGACGCTCGTCTTCATTGGGGGGCGGAAGGTCGAGCAAGCCTTCAGCACACGCAATCGAGCCCGCTTCGAGTGGATTCGCGCCCGACTGAGTGGTAGCGAAGCACTCCAGCTCTCGACGCTGTTCGTCAGCAGCGTGACCGGGCTCCCTCCCTTCTATGTGATCACGGCATTGTGCGGGACTCTGAGGATGCCCCTCCGGCATTTTCTCATGGTCGCCACTACGGGCCGAGCAATCAGGTTCGCGATCCTCGTGTTCCTGCCGCAGCTGCTGCGCGCCCAGCATTCAGTGTCCACGGAAACGCCGTCGGCTGTGAGGGTGACCGGCGAGGGGCGCGACACCTATGTCCTGGTCAGCGGGATGCTTGGAGGAGCGGCGGGCTATCGGCGTATCGAAGCGTTGCTGGTCGAGCAGGGAAACCGCGTGATCAGCATCGATCCGTACCACCTCTCGCTCGACTCACTCGACGTGTCGTTCGACGCGCTCGCGCGACGTGTCGATGCCGAGCTTCGTGCCCGCGACGTAGCGAATGCGGTCGTCGTGGGTCACTCGCACGGGGGCGGCGTGGCATTGCGTCTCGTGGCAAACGCGCCACAGCGTGCACGCGAGCTCGTGCTGCTCGATGTCGGCGCCCTGGCCATCCAGCGGAGTACGGTCTTCGGCTCGTCCATCCGCTTCGTTCCCTTCATCACACCGCTTCCGAAGGGGAAGAGCTTCGTCCGCTCGCGGTTGATGAACGGTCTTCGCGCGAACAGTGGGCGCGCCGACTGGCTCGACGACGCCACCATGCATTGGTATACCGAGCCGATCCTCGCGAACATCGCGAGTGTGGCGAAGATGGCCATGCGACTCGCGGACACGAAGGAACCGGAAGCGCTCGCAAACGTGGTCGCACGCGTTCGCGTCCCGGTGACACTTCTCCTGGCTGAGCTCAAGCTTCCCTCGAGCCCTGGTGTCGAGGAAATCGTTGCGCTCGAGCCACTGGGCAGCCGCGTGCGTATTCATCGGATCCCCGGCGCTGGACACTTCGTCCACGAGGAGGCCCCTCACATCGTCGTGGCGCACCTTGGCAGCTTGCGCTCGGGTTTCGCGGACCGATCGGCGCGAGGCGCACCATGACCTGGGACGCGATCGTGATCGGGAGTGGCTTTGGTGGAGCGATGGCCGCGTGGCCCCTTGTCGAGGCCGGGCAACGCGTCCTGATGCTCGAGCGCGGCGGATGGGTTGGACGCGGCCCCGAGAACTGGAGCGACGGCGGTGCTGGCCTGATCACGCCGTACTACACCAAGGAATCGGCCTATCGAGTTCACGCGGGTGGTCGGCAGTACGAGTCGGGCGCGTGGAACTGTGTTGGAGGACAATCCGTCTTCTACGGCGGCGCCTCGTATCGCTTCCGCGAGACGGATTTCATCCCCAACGCACGCATCTGCGGCTCGTCGAATGCGGACTGGCCGTTCCGTTACGACGATCTCGAGCCGCACTATTCCTGGGCGGAAGCATTGCTCGGCGTGGCAGGCGAGTCCGCACCGGGCGCGCCGTGGCGAAGCATGCCGTTTCCGCAGCCACCTGCGCCCTTGTCGGCCTCGTCGCGGATGATCGCCGACGCGGCGCTCGGTTCGGGATTCACCCCGTCGCGCATTCCGCTGGCAATCTCGTTCGATGGGCGTGGCGCCGCGCGCCCATGCATGCGATGCGGTACGTGCGACGGCTATGCGTGCGCGGCGGAGGCAAAGAATGACCTCGCGACTGGAATACTTCCTCGCATGATCCGGATGGGCATGACGCTGCGTCCGCACACTGTGTGCGTACGACTCCGCGCCGCCGGAGCGCGCGTGACCAGCGTCGAGTACGTGGACCGAATCAGCGGAGAACGCGGGAGCACGTCGGCGGCGCGCATCATCCTTGCCGCCGGTACGCTCGCAACCCCCCACCTGCTCCTCGCATCCGACCTCGCGCGCGTGAATCCGGCAGCCGGTTCCGTCGGGCGTTACCTCACGCGGCACCGGAACGCGGTCGTCTTCGGCGTGTTCGCAAGGAAGCCAGCCGGCGCGCGCGCGTTCGACAAGCAGGTCGCGATACTCGACCTGTACGACGTGGCGGGAAGCATCCAGCAGTTGACGCCACCGGCCGGCCTGGTAAAAGCATACCTCCCTCGGGGCCTGCGGAAGTTGGGCGCACAGGTGGTGGCTCGATCGTCCGGCCTGATCGTCATCGCCGAGGACCAGCCGCACTCCGACAACGGCGTGGAGGTCGACTGGGCGACACGCGATCGTTTCGGCCTGCCGCAACTGCGCGTCCGGCATTCGTACTCCCGTGACGACGAGCGCGCGTGTGCGACCCTCGTTCGCGCGGCGAAGCGCATCCTGCGCACCGCAGGTGCGTCTGTCACCTTGACCCACTCCATCGAGACCTTTTCGCACGCGCTCGGCACGGTCCGCATGGGCTGCGATCCGCGCACGGCGCCGCTCGATGCGGATGGCCGCTATCGCGGCCTCGACAATCTCTTCGTCGTCGACGGGAGCGCGTTGCCTCGTTCGGCGGGAATCAACCCCAGCCTCACCATCGCCGCGAATGCACTTCGCGTCGGTGCCGCGATCGCCCGCAACGCTCCCGTGCGCAGTGGGCGCGTGCTTCGAACACTGGTATCATAGACACCCTCGCCCGAGGTCCTTTCATGAGCCCCTCCAGCACACTATTTCTCGCCGCGACGGCCGGCCTCCTGTCCGGGACACATGCGTCAATCTGGGGCATGTACAAGGATGCGGTGCACGAGGGCTTCTCGGCCCGCCGATTCGCGCGAAGCATGATCGTGGGCTCCCTTTCCGCGATCGTCATCCAGCGTGCGCTCGGGCTTGCCCTGGATGCGCCCGGTGCCCTCGTCCTCCTCTTCGGCCTTGCCTATGCCACGGAGCGTGGGATCGTGGAGGTGTGGAAGACCTTCATCCGCACTGAGGACCAGTCGAAATACTTCATTCCCATGCAATTCAGCATTCGCGGGATCCCAGTGAGGAGCCGCGGCGTTCGCCTGGCCGCCGGCACTGTGTACGTGGCGATGGTGTGGCTCTGTCTCGCAACAATCGCGGGTCTCGACCAAGTCCACACGACTAGAGGCGCGCCTGCACTCGTCGGACTGGCGGTCGGGTTGATCATCGCCGTGGGAGGCGGCTGGAAGGATGCACCGGCCGAAGGTTTCAGTCCCCTCAAGTTCATGCGAAGTCCCATCATGACGATTGCGGGCGCACTCGTGCTGTCGGCGTTCACGGAGAGTCACCTGATCATGGCCGTCGGCGCCATCGGGTACGAGCGGGCGGTCGCCGAAACGTACAAGACCTTCTTTTTCCCCTCACGGCCGCGCGGAAAGTTTGCAGGCAAGCCCATAGCCTATCCCGAGATGCTTCACCGCCGGCAGTACTTCGTACCGGCGTACGTCGCCATCTGGGCCGCCGTGATTGCCGCAGGCGTGTACACGACATGACGCGCCGCATCCTCTTCCTCGGTTGCGGAGTTGCGACGCGTCTGCATAGCCGCATTCTCCGCAGCCATCCGGGTGTCCAGCTCTATTTTGCGAGCCGCGATAGCACGCGCGCGGAACAGTGTCGCCGTGACTTCGAGGGCGCCGGGGCATTCGCGTCGTACGAGGGCGCGGTCGCGCATGACGTTGACGTCGTGGTGATCGCGACCCCCCCTGCGATGCACCTCGATCACGCGCGGCTCGCACTCGATGCCGGGAAGCACGTCGTGGTGGAGAAGCCAGCGTTCATGCACTCGACTGACGCCGACGACATCGCGTCGATGGCCAACGCACGGTCACTCAAGGTGCTCGTGGCGGAGAACTATGCGTACAAGCCAATCACCCTGCGGCTGTGCAAGCTGATTGCGGACGGAGCGCTCGGGGACATCCGCTTCGTCTCGATTAATGCTACCAAGCGACAGGCGAGCCACGGCTGGCGTGCGGACTCGGCGTTGGGTGGCGGAAATGCGCTCTTCGAAGGTGGCATCCACTGGGTGAGCTTCGTGGCGAGCCTCGGACTCGAGATCGAGTCCGTGCAGGGATTCCCTGCGGGGAGCGATTACAGCTCCCTGATGGTCGTCCGCTTCTCGAACGGCGCGGTGGGAACGCTCGCGCATTCATGGGAGCTCCCCGCTCTCCTCGGTGGCCTGCGGGCGTCGAAGATCCAGGGGACGCGCGGCGCGGTCACCTTCGAATCAAACGGCTTCGCACTCGTCGTCACGGGTTCTCGCCGGTCGATAAGCCTGCCGGCATTCGGTGATCCAACGGGAGGAAGGGCGATGTGGCGGGACTTTCTGTCAGTGCTCGAGTCTGGCGCGGAGCCGCGATATACTCTGCAGATGGCGCGCCGCGACCTGCGATATGTCGAAGAAGCCAGGTCGCATCATGCGGTATTCCGAGCGCACAGCGGTGGCCATTGCCAACTGGACGGTGAGCCTGGGCCCTCAGGGAGAAGTGCTTTTGTGAGCCGATGACTCGCGCCTCTGACGCTGAGATGGCGGGGCGATACCGGAAAATCGGACGCGACGTCCCGCTCGCTCTCCTGCTTTGCCTCGCATCGTGGGCATTGCAGGTCGCCACGTATTTCATCGTCGGCCTCGCGGACCACTCCACATCTCACTCGGCGCTTCCATCGCCGCGCAACTCGCGGTCGGCCTACGCTTCCTGCTCGGTGCCACCAGGCAACGTGGGCATCTTCCAGGCCGCCTACGCGGCCACCCTCAAACCCTTCGGCGTACCTGAAGCGGATGCAATTGTCCGCCGTGCTCATTCAGCTCGTGCAGACCATCCCCGTGACACTGATCGGCGGCGTGCTCACCCCTGCACTTGCCCGCGCCTCAGCGCCTCGCACAGCTCCTGAATCCTGACTTGGACCGAGTCGTCCATTCCCTCACGGAGGACACACAACTTCGTGAACAACCCGCGCAACAGACTGAAGAGGTGCCGACGCTCCTCACCAAGCTGCTCCGCGCGCACGCGCATCCGCTGCACGACGTCGATCTGCCGCCGTACCAGGCTCGCGAGCTCGGCCTGCTCATCACCCTCGTGCTTGGTCTGTGACTCGAGATTCGCAAGCTGCGCACTGAGGCGATCCACTTCGCCGTGACTCGCATCGGTGGCCAGCTTTGCAAGCTCGGCGTCGATCGCCTCCACGCGCGCTAGCGCGGCAGGGACAGCCTTGTCCACAACATCGCGCACGGCGGCGAGCGATGGAATTCCACCCTGAAGAACCGTGTGAAACGCGCGCCGGTGGTCAGCCGTGCTGTCGCGCTCAGGGGGACCACCCTTCGACGATGCGCGTAATAGCGGTGCGAGTGACCGCGACTTCCAGCCCGGCGACGGCGTCGTTGATCCAATCAGGAGGCGTACTGCCTGCGACGGGCGGAGCCCACGCCGGAGTGCCCACGCGAGCGCAGTCACGATCGTGAGAGTAACGCCTGCGAGGAGTGCTTCCTGAACGCGCTCGATGACGAGGGGCCCCGCGCCCAGTGTCGCCGCTGTCTTCGCGGCCACCCACCGTTGCGCGACGATCAACAATGGAAGCGCGACGATGAACGCGCTCACCACGATGCGCACCACCCTCGCCTGCCACGGAAGGCGCGGCCACAGGTCGCTCGGACGGCGCAACGCCGCCGGCCACCACATGCCCCACCACTCCGGCGGCCAGAACGCCACCCGCGCCAGCTCGGCGGGGGGAGTTCCATCATCGCTCGCGTTCCAGAGATGCAGCAACAGCCCGAGCGGGATGATCAGTGCAATGAGGCCCAGCAGTGCACGCTCTCGGACGTCGCGACCAGGCAGCACCGCGATGCCCAGCCAGATCAGCAGCCACAAGACCGCATAGGGCCCGAACGTTGGCAGGTCACGGTACGGCTCCGCGGCATCCACCTGGTCGGAGCCCGCCTGTGCCAGCGCATCCCGGAGTCCACGTGCACTGGGCCACCGCTGCGACTTGTCGCGCGCGAGGCAACGCATCACGACGGATGCAAGCGCGGGGGGCGCGTCCGATGGCGGTGCGGGCGGGCGCATCGAGCGCACGGTCGGGTTGCTCGTATCACTCGCGAACGGCTCGCGGCCAGTGAGCATCGCGTAGCCCACTGCGCCGAGCGAGTAGATGTCGCTACGCTCGTCGATGTCTCGTGCGCCCGTGGCCTGCTCGGGCGACATAAAACTCGGCGTGCCGATCACCATGCCGCTCACCGTGAGTTGGTCCGCCCCCTCGAGGCGCGAGATGCCGAAGTCGGCGAGTACCGCGTGTCCGGACTCTTCGTCGAGCAGGACATTTGCCGGCTTGATGTCGCGATGAACGACGCCGTGCTGATGGGCACAGACGAGCGCCTCAGCGAGCTCGCACAGAATGCGGTGTACGTCATCCGGAGGAAGCTTGCCCTCCACACGAAGGCGATCCGCGAGCGCCACGCCACGCACATAGCGCATGACGAAATACCACACGCCACCAATCTCGCCGAACGTATAGAGCGGCACGATGCTCGGATGGGAGAGCTGCGCCGCAATGCGCGCCTCCCGGCGAAAGCGCGCTCGAGCCTCCTGCACGTCGGCGAGCTCGGGACGAAGTACCTTGATCGCGACGAAGCGGTCGAGTGCCCGCTCGCGGGCAAGATAGACCGCTCCCATGCCCCCATGCCCCAGCACGCGAATGAAATCGTACTGATAGCCGAGCGTACCCTGTAGAACGGACTGCATGGACGCGCTCGCAATGGCGCTTCTCGCACCCGGCACGCTGTCGGCGCCTTCCGCAGATGCAAGCAGCGACCTCACCTCGTCGCGCACAAGCGTATCGTCTGCCGTTTCACGTTCGATGAAGGCATCACGATCTACGACGGGCAAATCCATCGCGCTGGAAAAGAGCTCCTTCACACGTGTCCAGCGCTGTGCGTCCATTACGCGCCGAGCTCGCGGCGCAGCCACGCTCGAGCGACTGCCCACTCTCGCTTGACTGTTGCCGGGGAAACGCCGAGTGCAGTGGCAG
The DNA here is from genome assembly GCA_046596395.1 of Gemmatimonadaceae bacterium. Lineage (GTDB taxonomy): Bacteria > Gemmatimonadota > Gemmatimonadetes > Gemmatimonadales > Gemmatimonadaceae > AG11. The sequence goes on along the minus strand of JBKJMP010000291.1, from coordinate 1,852 downwards.
TCTCCTCGATGTTCATGCCGCTGAAGTAGCGTAGTTCCACGAGACGTGCCTGATTCGGATCGAGAACGGCGAGTCGCTCGAGGACCTCGTGCAGCGCAAGCACGTCCACGTCTCCGCTCCGTTCGCCGGCGTCGCCCTGAATGCCGGAGAGCGTGACCTGGTGCATGCCGCCGCCCCGCTTCTCCGCGTGGCGGCCACGCGCATGATCCACGAGTACTCGGCGCATCATCTGAGCGGCGATGCCGAAGAAGTGGGCGCGGTTTTTCCAGCCAGCGCGATCCTGATCAACGAGCCGGAGCCAGGCTTCGTGCACCAACGCTGTCGCCTGGAGCGTATGTTGCTCGTTCTCACGGCGCATCGCGCGCGCTGCCTGACGATGCAGCTCATCGTAAACGATCGGCATCAAGCGCTCGGCCGCCGAGGCGTCGCCATGCTCCCAAGCGATCAGGAGTCCGGTGATCTCCGATGGTTCGGAATTCGACACGGCAGTCTGGTGAAGGGCAGCGAAATGTCGGTGTGGCGTTGGGCCGGCGCAATCTGAAGTGGCAGCGGAATTCTGAACAGGTCGGGTAACTGGCACGTGGGCTCCACCGGCGACATGTTCGCCACCCTCAAGGAGCTCCAGAATGCCAAGTCGTCCCCGTCGCAATCACGCCGCTGCCTTCAAGGCCAAGGTGGTTCTGGCCGCGGTCCGGAACGAAGGGACGCTCGCCGAATTGGCGAAGCGGTTCGATGTCCATCCGGCGCAGATCACCGCGTGGAAGGACCAGCTACGGTACCTGAGCGAGTTTAGAGACCGTCGAACTATTGGAGTTTTCTCATATGGTTGCGGTTCGCGTGGTGGAGGGATGAGCCATTTCTCCCGCTCTTCACGCGTTTCAGTGGGCGATAGCGAGCCCACGGCACGCGCGCAGCTATCGCCGCCATCGCCTGTACGGCAGGGAGACCGGTCTTGAAGCAGATCACCACGCTACAGTTTCCGAGGACTCGTCGCAGTTGAAGGGCATTCCATGCCGAACGTCTTCGAGATCCTCTCCTCCCTCTTCTTCCTCTTGGCCGACACCGCGCTCCATGTCGTGCGCGACGTCGTCCGCGTGATCCTCGCGCCCCGAAGCTTCCGCGCCGACCCCCGACACGTCCGCTTCGTCCCCTTCCAGCACCGCGCCTGGCTCACGGCCCTCCCGCTCAGCCTCCAGTTCCTCGCGCGCGTGCAGAGCCGGAAGTGGAACCGGCAGGGCGACGCCGTGCCGCCACTCCACTGGAAGGGCGTCCCCTGCCTCAAGGACCCCTTCGACCTCGCGCTGTATCCGCTGCTCCTGTGGGACCTGAGGCCGGCGACGATCATCGAGATCGGCTCCTTCGCCGGCGGCAGCGCGGTCTGGCTCGCCGACCTGATGGGCGCCATGGGGATCGACGGCCGCGTTCACTCCTTCGACATCGATCCGGAGCGCGTTGTCGCCAGCCACGAGCGCGTGACCTTCGCGTACGCCGACAGCCATCGGCTGTCCACCTTGCCGGCCGACCTGAAGCAGCTCCCGCACCCGTGGCTCGTGATCGAGGACGCACACCAGAACGTGTACGAGCTGCTGCGGCATTTCGACGGCCTGCTCGAACCGGGCGACTACCTCGTCGTCGAGGATCTCTTCAGCTTGCCGAAGTACGCACAGACGAGTCGTTTCCTGCGCGAGGCGCGTGGGCGCTACGTCGTCGACACGCACTACACGGACATGTTCGGCTACAACGCGACCTGGAACCTCAACGGATACCTGAAGCGGATCTGACATGCACCTTCCCGTACGCTTGGCGACGACGATCGGCGTCGGCTCCACCGCGGAGTTCATCGCGTGGCTCG
>JBKJMP010000090.1:0-5789 GCA_046596395.1 Gemmatimonadaceae bacterium | reverse complement strand
GCCTGTCTCGCATCCTGTCCGTCGTCGTCCACCGAGAGCGTGAATGCCTTCAGCCGAGCGGGAGACTGCCCTTCGTTCAGCAGCAACCTGTACAGGCAGAGCAGGATCGCACCGCTGTCGATGCCTCCGGAAAACGGAACGCCGATCGGCGCCGCGGGGTCCTGCGCGGCGAGCCACCGGCGCAGCTCGTCGTACACGGACTCGATGTACTGACGGCCCACGAGATCCTGATCATTCGTGAGCGTGCCGCGCGGTGGGTCGAAGAAGCGACGGTGCACGGGATTGGGGTCCGGGCATCCGATCAGCCGCAGTGTCGTGACGTGATGCGCGGGGACCATGCGCGTATAGCTCGGGTGAAACTGGCCGGTCCATCCACGGCGCCCCAACTCCGCGGCGATCTCGTCGATGCGTTCGGCGACGATCAGCACCGGTCCATCCGCGGCCTTGGCCAGGAAGTACCGCATCGGTCGGCCGAGGCTTCGGACGAGCACGACGCGCTCCCCGTCCTGTGCGACGAGGGCGAAGGAGCCCTCCAGGCGGAGCACGGCATCGATGTCTCCCGCGAGCAGCGATCGTCGAGCGTCAGCGGCGCCCGTCGTCCACAGCCGTTGTGAGTCGTCTGGTATGAGGTTGACTACCCGGGAAATTGGCAGCGATCGATTCATGTGAAAACTCTACCGCTCGTCAGGGTGCGCTGCCAGTGGTTGACGCCAGTTCGTTTGACGCACCCTCACGCAAGCACTTATCGTTGCCTGCTACCCTAGCCCCTGGTGAATGGACGCCCCGACGAACTGGTACGCACGCAGACGGCACTCGAGTGTCGTCGCCCTCGTGCTCGCGCTCCTCTGGTGCGAGGGCTGTACGCAAAAGCGCGATCCTGCGCTTTTCAAGCTCCTGAGCGCAGACGAGACCGGCGTCACGTTCGCGAACACCATCACGACCAACGACTCGGTCAACGTTCAGACCGACGTCTACCTGTATAACGGCGCCGGCGTGGCCGTCGGCGACATCGATAATGACGGCCTGCCGGACATTTTCTTCGCGGGCAACATGGTGTCGAGCCGCCTGTACCTGAACAACGGGCAGATGCGATTCGCCGACATCACCGAGCGGGCGGGCGTGACCACGAATCGCTGGGCCACCGGCGCGACGATGGTGGACATCAACGGCGACGGCTACCTCGACATCTATGTCTCCGTGTCGGGCCCCGAATGGTCCACACCGGAGGAGCGGACAAACCTGCTGTTCGTCAACAACCGCAATGGGACATTCACCGAAGCGGCGGCGCAATACGGCATCGCCGATACGGGATTCACCATTCATGCCGCGTTTCTCGACTACGACGGCGATGGCTGCCTCGATCTCTTTCTGCTCGAGAACTCGCCGAAGGACTTTGCGCGGGCCGACGTCGCCAGCACGCCGGCTGGTATACGGGGCCAGACACCCGGCAGTCACAACCAACTCTACCGCAACAGCTGCAGGGGCACGTTCGCCAACGTCTCCGCCGACGCAGGCATCGTTCGCGACGCCGGTTATGGACTCGGCGTCGCCGTCGATGACCTGAATCGCGATGGGCGCCCCGACATCTACGTCTCCAATGACGTGGTGCCGAATGACGTGCTGTACGTCAACAACGGCGACGGCACGTTCACCAACAAGGCGGCCCGATGGCTCAAGCATGCGAGCTTTGCCGGGATGGGGGTGGACATCGCGGATATCAACAACGACGGGTGGTCCGATATCCTCCAGGTGGACATGATGCCGCGCGATCTGGGCCGGCGGAAGCGCGTGAGCGGGTTCATGACCTACAACAGTCTCCTCCAGTCGCGCAGCCGTGGATTTCGCGACGACTACTCGGTCAACTCGCTGCAACTCAGTAACGGGGTCACGACGGATGGGGACATCATCTTCAGCGAAATCGGCCGGCTTGCGGGCGTGTCACACACCGACTGGAGTTGGAGCGCACTCTTCGCGGACTTCGACAACGATGGCTTCAAGGACATCTTCATCGGGAACGGCTACCCCAAGGCGGTGAACGATCTGGACTACGTGCGGGCGACGCACGGCGCGGGCAGGCTGGGCACTGGGAGCGCGGCGCGCCGAGCGGCGCTGGACGCCCTTGCTCAGCTCCCCGGGTACGACGAGTCCAACTACGTCTTCCGGAATGCGGGCGATCTGACGTTCTCCGACGAGACCAAGGCGTGGGGCATGGAGCGCCCGAGCTATTCCTATGGGGCGGCCTATGCGGACCTCGATAACGACGGCAAGCTCGACCTCGTGGTGAACAACATCGACGCGCCCGCATTCATCTATCACAACATCCAACCCACGATTGATGCCCAACACTATCTGCGAGTGGGCCTCGATGGGAACGCGCCGAACACGCGCGGCATCGGTACCACACTGATCGTCTCGGCCGCCGGACGGAAGCAGCACGTTTACTATTCCCCGGCTCGAGGGTACATGTCCACGATGGATGACGGCGCTCACTTCGGACTCGGTCGGTCGAAGCGCGTGGACAGCCTCGAGGTCATTTGGCCCGACGGTCGGTATCAGGTGATCACTGGTATTGAAGCTGATCGACGCATCGTCGTAAAACAGGCCGACGCGTCCATGAGAAGGGATGCTGAGCCCAATCGTCACACCGCCCTCCACGCATTCGCGCCTGTCGACGCCCGACGCACACTTGCGTACCAGCACCCGCGTGCGACCACGGTGGACTACGCTGTTCAATCCCTCCTGCCGTACATGATTTCCAGACAGGGGCCGGCGATGGCGACAGCAGACGTGAATGGCGACGGCCTGGACGACGTGTTCGTTGGTGGCGCTGCGGGCGCTCCGGGCCAACTGTTCATTCAGCAAAGGAGTGGACGCTTCGTTGCATCGACGCAGCGCCAACCGTTCGAGGGTGACAAGGCGCACGAGGCTTGGGGAGCGCTGTTCTTCGATGTGAACGGAGACCGCCTGCCGGACTTGTATGTGGCGAACGGCGGATATCAGCTGTCACCGAACTCGCCGTTGTTGCAGGATCGCCTCTACATCAACCGTGGCGGCGGACGATTCGAGCGAGACTCGCAGGCGCTGCCACCCATGGTCACCAGCACCAGCGCGGTCAGGGCTGGGGACTTCAATGGTGATGGGCAACTGGACCTGTTCGTGGGCGGACGTCTGACGCCGCGGAACTATCCCCGTCCCACGAGGAGCTACCTCCTGCGGAACGACGGAGGTCGCTTCACCGACGTCACTGCGGACGTCGCGCCGGAGTTGGCGCAGCCCGGAGGCATGATCACCGATGCGGTGTGGATCGACTTCGATGGCGACGGTCGGCTGGATCTGGTCACCACAGGAGAGTGGATGCCCATCCAATTCCATCGGAATGATGGACGGCGATTGCGAGATGTGACGGCGGCCACGCGGTTGCCCCCCCTCCGCGGCTGGTGGTACAGCCTCACCACGGGAGACTTCGACAAGGACGGTCGTCCGGACCTGGTCGCTGGAAATCTCGGACTGAATTACACGTACACGACGTCGGCCGAGAGCAGGTTCGGCGTGTATGCGGCTGATTTCACCGGCAGCCGGAATACCGACATCGTGTTCACCCAGGAGAAGAACGGAACAGAATACTCGTTGGGCGGCATGGATCCACTCGGCCGAGAGCTGTATCAACTTTCCGTGAAGTTCCCGACGTATGGATCGTTTGCCGACGCATCCGTCAAGCAGCTTTTCGGACCGTCCCTGCTACAACAGGCCCTGCACTACCAGACCGACACGTTTGCGAGCGTTTTTCTGCACAACGATGGAGGCGGGATTTTCACGTCGTCGCCGCTCCCCACGGCGGCGCAAATTGCGCCTATGCGAGCCCTCCTTGCCAACGATGTGGATCAGGACGGTCATCTCGATCTGCTCGCGGCGGGAAATCTGTACGACGCCGAGCCGAACACACCGAGGGCCGATGCCGGCAACGGACTCTGGCTGAGAGGGGACGGCCGAGGCCACTTCGCGCCCGTATCGCCCAGGGAGAGTGGCTTCCTGGCCCCGCTGAACGTCGCTGGCCTGGCGCTGATCAGGACGCCGACCGGCACCGCCGTGCTCGTGGCCAACACCGGCGACTCCCTTCGGATCTTCGCCATTCGCAAGAGACCATAGGGAAAACGAAGGATCCGCTGTTGCCTCACAGCAGATCCTTCGCGTCCCGCTCGATCGACTCCGATGCTTCCGGGCCGGATGTCAGGGGTGTGACTACCAGCCCGTGTTCTGCTTCAGGCCTCCACCCGTTCCGCCTTTGGACAATTCGATTTGAATTGCGGGAATGGGAAAGTAGGCGTGGCGAGCGGTGAATGGAGCCGACGCCGCAAGATGTGGCCGCCGGGTCTTCTCGACATTGATGTGCGCGTTGAGCGTTGCTTCGGCAATGCCCCAGCGACGCAGATCGAAGAACCGCTGCCCTTCCATCGCCAACTCCAGCCGGCGCTCGGACCGAACGGCGGTCCGCGCGGCGGCCTGATTGGCGAACGGTGTCGTGTACAGCCCGACGCTGTACGTTGCCCACGTTATGGCGGGATCGTTGATCGGCACCGCCATGCTGCCCCGATCCGCCCCACGACCCTGGGCGCGGACGCCGGCTCGCGTTCTGACCTCGTTGATGATCGTTCTGGCGTTCTCCAACGAACCCGCTTCGATCTCCGCTTCGGCCAGGAGCAACAGCAGGTCGGCATAGCGGAAGATGTGGATGTTCACGGAGTTCAGCTGCGTGTTCACCCAGCCAACGTTACTCTGGGCGCCGCTGCTCTTCTCGTGCATGGGCTTCTTCGGGCTATAGGGCCCGCCGTAGCTCGCGGACCTGATCCAATCCGGTTGGTGGAGGACAGCCCAGTCCTTGAACGGCACGCCGTCGCGGCCAACCGTCCAGTCCAGCCGTGGATCGAGCGTCCTGGTCGCCGACGCCGCGGCACTGAGGTTTGCGTTGCTGGCATTCCAGTTCGCATTCGTGAGCGAGGCGGGAAGCCCGGTGACCGGGTCAGTCGCAAAGAAGTTGACGAGCTCCTGCGAGGGCTGGTGGAAGCCGCAGCAACCGAATGGGCTCCCGGAATGCGGAAAGGTGAGTCGCTCGCCGAAGTTGGAGTTGTTCCCGCTCGCCTCGCCATCATTCGCGGAGGCCTGGTATGCCAGGATGGTCTCCTTTCCGTTCTCGAGGTCCTTGAACCCCGTCCACACACGATCGAAGCTCGCTTCCAGCGCGTACGGTCCGGTCGTCCTGACTTCTCGCAAGACCGTGATCGCCGGCGCAAACTGCCCGGAATAGACCAGCACCCGCCCCTTGTACGCCTTGGCGGTCCACTGCGATGCGCGTCCCACGGCGCGAGGGGTCGCCGGTAGCAACGCGATCGCGGCATCGAGATCCTTCACGATCTCGGTTGCGACTTCCGCTGCGGTCTGATTCGTCTTCCGGAAATCCGTATCCGTATCGCGGTAGTACGGAATGTTCCCCCACATCCGCCACGCCTCGAAGTGGTAGTGTGCCCTGAGAAAGAGCGCTTCCCCCTCGATACTTCTGGCGTTCGCGGTAGTGATCTCATTGGGCTTCGCCGCAACGACGTCCTTGAGCAAGTTGATCGCCGCGTTGCTGCGAACGATGCCCTCGTAGCTGGCGCGCCACTTGTCATTCAACTCGCTCTCGACACCCGATGCCGACCACTGATACAGCTCGATGGGATCGATGTTGGGCTGGTCGGTCGCCTCGGATCCCTTGTAGGCGTCGTCGCTCGTGACGCTCCCCCAGATCCAGTTGC
>JBKJMP010000381.1:0-20893 GCA_046596395.1 Gemmatimonadaceae bacterium | reverse complement strand
CCCCAACCCAGAAGAATACCCCGAATGGGATCCCCCCACCAAGCACTTCGGCCCCATTCGGGGTATTCTTCTGGGTTGGGGTTCGGCGCGGCATTCCTGAATGGTGCCCGCCGTTCCCCGCCCTCGCAATTACCTCGACGACCCTCGCCACCGACGGATGCCGACACTCCCCACGCGCGACAACGCCCTCGCCCTCGTTCACGAGTACACCGCCAGCGACTCGCTCCGAAAGCACATGCTCTCGGTGGAGGCGGCAATGCGCGCGTACGCGGAGCGTGGAGGTGAGGACGTGGAGCGCTGGGGGCTCGCTGGGCTGATTCACGACTTCGACTACGAGCGCTTCCCGAACGACGCGCACTCGCCAACCGAGGAGCATCCCGCCGAAGGCGTGCGGATCCTCCGTGCCCTCGGCTGGCCCGAGGATATCCTCGAGGCGGTGATGGGCCATGCGCAGTACTCAGGGGTCCCGCGCGTGACGCCGATGGCGAAGACGCTGTTCGCGGTGGACGAGCTCACGGGACTCGTGACGGCGACCGCGCTCGTGCGCCCCTCGAAGAGCGTGCACGAGGTGGAAGCGCGCTCGGTGCGAAAGAAGATGAAGGACAAGGCGTTCGCGCGCGGCGTGAGTCGCGAGGACGTGATTCAGGGAGCCGACGCCTTGGGCGTGGACCTGGACGAGCACATCGCGTTCGTGATCGCGGCGATGCAGCGTTCGGCGGACGCGCTCGGCCTTGGCGGTGTGGCGGCGCCGGCGTGACCCCGCGTCCAACGCTCCGTCACGGGTGGGCGTAGAAGGAATGACGTTCTACTCCTGCCCAAACGATGCTAGCGACTGCTACGCCCTCCACATCGTATGCCATGCCCTCGCCGTCTGAGGGCGCGATGCAGGAGCGTGGAATCGTCATCGAGGCGCAACGCGGTTCCGACGATGCGTTCTCGGCGCTCGTTCGCATCCATCAGCGCAGGGCATACGCCATCGTTCGTGCAATCGTGTTGTCGCACGAGGATGCTGAGGATGCGGTGCAGGAAGGCTTTCTGCATGCGCATCGCGCGCTCGACCGGTTTCGCCCCGACCAGCCATTCGGGGCGTGGCTGTACCGGATCATGGCGAATGCCGCGCTCGACCTCGTTCGCCGCCGCAAGGTGCGGGTGGCAGAGGAGTTGCCCGAGACGATCGCCCTGCCGTTCCGTGATCCTGCGGAGTCGGGAGAGTTGCGGGAACGGTTGCAGGAGGCGCTCTCGCACCTCGGCGACCGGCAGCGCGCGGTGATCGTGATGCACGACGTCGAGGGCTTCACCCATGGGGAGATCGGGCGCACGCTCGGCATCCCCGAAGGCACCGCTCGATCGGATTTACACCATGCCCGCGCAGCCTTGCGCCGGCTACTGCAGAATCTCCGGAGTACCTCATGAACGATCATCGTTGGACCTCTGGCGACGCCGAGCTGACGAACGCACTCCGCGCGCTGTACGCGGCCCCGACCGACGAGAGCTACTGGAGCTCGCTCGAGTCGCGCATCCTCGCGCGCGTCGCGCGTGGCGACGAGGGCAGCGTGTGGTGGGCGGAGCTCGCCGAGATGGCACGACCGGGTCTTGCTGCCGCCGCGGCGCTGATCTTCGCGGCCAGCCTCGCGCTGATGCACTCGCGCCAGCTCGAGGTCGGGAGCGCGTACGACACTGCGCTTACGCCCATGCCGCCGTCCATCAGCACGTCCGCCCGCGCCGCATCCGTCGGCGACGGTGACGCGACGATTCAACTCCTCATTTCGCGCTAGTGGCAATGCAGCGTCCCAAACAGCAGGCTCTTGCCTTCCTCCTCGGCGCCCTTCTCGTCGGCGGCGTCGTCGGCTTCTCGGCCGACCGCGTGTTGAGCAAGCAGGAGTCCACGCTCGCGTCGCGCCGCAAGGCGCTGTACGACGATCTCGGGCTCGAGCCAACGCAGCGTGCGACACTCGACTCCGTGTTCGATGCGTCGAACTGCCAGATGGAAGCGGCGTTCAAGCCGATCCAGCCCGCACTCGATTCCATCAAGCAGGCGCGCAAGTCCGCCATGGACGCCGTCCTCACCCCCGAGCAGCGCGCCCGCCTCGAGGAGCGCCGCAAGGCCGACGACGCCCGCCGCGACTCCGATCGCAAGCACATCAGATCCGCATGCCCCAAGTGATTTCCTTCCCGATGATTCGCTCCGCCCTGCTTCTGCTCGCCCTGCCCGTGCTGCTCGCGGCACAGGGTACTGATCCCTTGGGCGCACGGCCCATCCCCCTCTCCGAGGCGGTCGCACTCGCCGAACAGAACGGGCTCGCCGCCATCCAGGCGCGCGGCCAGGTGCGCAACAGCGAGTCCGCCCTGCGCTCGGCGAAGGGTGCCCTGCTGCCGAGCCTCAACATCTCGTTGAACCAGACCAACACGTCCGGTGACCAGCTCGATCCAATCACCGGCGTCGTCACGGCGCGTCGGGCCACCAGACCGTGGAACTACAGCACTGGCCTCAACTCCAGCCTCAATCTCTTCGACGGCGGTCGCCGGTTGAATGAGGTGAAGCGCGCGCGGTCGGACATCGTCGCAGCCGAGGCGAGCGAGGTGAACCAGAAGTACGCGGTCGCCCTCCAGGTGAAGACGCAGTACTACAACATCCTCGCTGCGCGCGAGGCGGAATCCGCCGCGAAGGCGCAGCTCGTCCAGGCGGAGGAGCAACTCAAGACGTCCATCCTGCGCACGCGGGCTGGCGTCGTCACGCTCTCCGACTCCCTGCGCTCGGTCATTGCCGTCGGCAACGCGCAGCTTGCACTCATCACGGCGCTCAACAACGTGCGCGTGGCGAGCGCCGCGCTCACGCGCCTCGTCGGCTCCGAGACGCTCGTGACCGCGCAGCCGAGCGACACGCTGGATTCCGGGCTGTCCCCCGTGGACAGCGCATCGCTTGCCGCGCTCCTCGAAGAAGGCCCGCAGGTGAGGGCCTCACAGGCGCAGTATGAGTCGTCGCGCACGGCGATCAAGTCGGCGCGCACGCCGTACCTGCCGAACGTCGACCTCACGTACTCGCGCGGCGGTACGGCAGCGAACCAGTACTACGGGCTGAACGGCGATCCACTCGCCTTCTCCAACAGCTTTGGGCTCCGGCTCTCGTACAACCTCTTCAACAACTTCACGCGCGAGGATGCCCTCACGCGCGCGGAGGTGTCCGCAACCCTGTCCGAGGCCACATTGCGCGACGTGCGGCTCGCCTCGCGCCAGACGCTCGTGCAGCAGCTTGCCGCGTTGCGGTCGGCGCAGCAACGGATCGTCATTCAGCTGGCATCGGTCGATGCCGCGCGTGAGGACCTCCGCGTCCAGGAGCAGCGCTACGCGCTCGGCGCGTCCACGCTGCTCGACGTGCTCACGTCGCAGACTACCCTCAACGGCGCACGCTCGGCGCTCATTCAGGCCCGGCTGGACGTCCGTATTGCCCGTGCGCAGCTCGAAGCGCTCGTCGGTCGCGATCTCCCATGATCATCCCTCACTCGTCTTCCCTCGTGCGCAAGCTCATCGTCGCCTCAGCGCTGCTTCTCGGCAGCGCGTGCAGCTCAAAGAAAGAGAACGTCGTCCCCATCGCCACCGCCCCGGTGCAGCGTCGTGACATCGTCATCGATGCGCAGGCGACCGGAGTCGTGGAGCCGATCAACGTCGTCGAGGTCAAGTCGAAGGCCGGCGGCCAGATCGTCAAGCTCACGGTGGAGACAGGCGCGCTGGTGAAGCAGGGCGACATGCTCGTGCAGATCGAGACGCGCGACGTCCAGAACCAGTACGACCAGACCGCCGCGCAGCTTTCCGCCGCGCAGTCGAAGCTCACGGTGTCCACCGCGCAAAAGCGGCGGGCGGACGAGCTCTTCAAGAGCCGCATCATCACCGCCACCGAGCACGAGGCCGCGCAAATCGATTTCGCCAACGCGCAGTCGGCGCTGGTGTCGGCGCGCACGAGCCTCGACCTTCGCAAGCAGAGCCTCGAGGACGCCACGGTCACCGCGCCCGTGAGCGGCACGATCATCGAGCGCACCGTTGCACTCGGCACGGTGATCACCTCGGCCACCGGCGCGTTCGGCGGCGGCACCACGCTGCTCAAGATGGCCGACCTCGGCCGCGTGCGGGTGAAGGCGCTGTTCAACGAGACGGACATCGGCCAGGTGCGTCCGGGGCAGACCGCTACGGTTACGGTGGACGCGTATCCCGACCGCCGCTTCGTCGGCACCGTCGAGAAGATCGAGCCGCTCGCCGTCGTGCAGCAGAACGTCACGATGTTCCCCGTGCTCGTCACGCTCGACAATTCCGAGGGGCTGCTCAAGCCCGGCATGAACGGTGAGACGAACGTGGTGGTGGAGCAGCGGACGGGCGTCCTCTCCGTGCCGAACGACGCGGTGCGCAACCCGCGCGAGGCAGCAGCTACCGCACCGATGCTCGGCCTCGATCCGGACAGCGTGCGCGCACAGATCGCGGCGCAGATGTCGGCGCGTGGCGGCGGGCGTCAGGATGGCGGGATGGGCGGGCAGGGTGCCGGTATGGGCGCTCAGCGCGGCGGCGCGCCAGCCGTCTCACATGGCGACGTCGCACTGGTTCCGCAGCAGGGTCAGGGCGGCCAGGGACGTCAGGGTGGGTTCCAGATGCCCGACGTGTCCGACGCGGATTGCGCGAAGGTGACTGCGGCGCTCAGGAAGAAACCCGCCGAGGTTGCCAAGCTCGACGCGCTGCGGCAGCAGATGATGAGCGGTCAGGGCGATCGGCAGACGATGCGCGCGGAGCAGGAACAGATCTACGCGGCCGTCGGTGTCGATGCGCGCATCGCGGGCGCCTGCCGCCGCAAGGAGATGATGGCGGCGGGCGGTGGTCAGCCGGACGGCGGCCAGGCCGGCGCGGCGCGCGGTGGTCAGGCTGGCGCGGCGCGCGGCACTCAGGGAGGCGCTGCACCCGCTGGGGCGCAGGCCGAGCGGGGCGCGCGTGGTGGGCGTGGCGGTGGCGATACGCCGGGAGCCTCACGCCTCCAGATCGGTGGCAGCGAGATGCCGAGCTCCGGTGGTCGTCGCTCGCGCTCGGGACTCGTGTTCGTGAAGAAGGGGGAAACCTTCGAGCCACGGCTCGTACAGCTCGGTGCCGCGAACTTCGACTACACGGAGATCATCAGCGGCATCAATGAGGGCGACCAGGTCGCACTGCTCGCGGCCGCGGCGCTCCAGGCGCAGCGTCAGCAGCAGAACGATCGCATGCGCCAGATGAGCGGCGTGCCCGGCATGACGCAGACGCCGGGTGGTGGTGGTGGTGCGGGCGGCGCCGGCGGTGCGGGCGCGCCGCGCGGCGGCGGGCGCGGCCAGTAGGAGAATCGCATGCTCCTCGGCGAGATCATCACCGTCGCGCTCGGCGCGCTGCGCGCGAACAAGCTCCGTTCGATGCTCACGATGCTCGGCATCGTGATCGGGGTGGCGGCCGTCATCGCCGTCGTGGCGCTCGGCTCGGGTGCGCAGGCGGCCGTCAACGCGCGAATCAGCTCACTCGGCACCACGCTGCTCACGGTGATGCCCGGGCAGCAGCGCGGTGGCGGCGGAATCAGCTTCGACCAGGGGCAGCGGCTCACGATGGCCGATGCGCGCGCGATCGAAGAAAAGGCCACCACGCTGAATGCCGTGCAGCCTGAGATCAATTCGCGGCTTCAAGTGACGTACACGAACCAGAACGCGAGCACGAACGTGGTCGGGACCACGGCGAACTATCTCGAAGTACGCAAGTACGACCTCGCCGGGGGCCGCATGTTCACGCGCGAGGAGGATGAGGGCCGTCAGCGCGTGGCCCTGCTCGGCGCCACGGTGGTGACGAACCTCGGCATTCGCTCGCCCGAGGCGATCATCGGCGAGAACATCCGCATCAAGGGGCTGCAGTTCACCGTCATCGGTATTCTGAAGTCCAAGGGCACGGGCTCGATGTTCGGCGATCCCGACGACCAGATCCTCGTGCCCATCACGACGGGGCGCTTCCGCCTGTTCGGGACGGACCGCGTGCGCTCCATCAGCGTGCTCGCCCAGACCGAGGAGAAGATCCCGGAAGCGATGGCCGACGTCCAGAAGATCCTGCGCCGGCAGCATCGGCTCACGGCCGCAAAGCCGGATGACTTCCAGATCCGCAGCCAGGCCGACTTCCTCAACACGCTCGGCGAGACGACCGCGGTGTTCACCTACTTGCTGAGCGGCATCGCGGCAGTGTCGCTGCTGGTCGGCGGCATCGGGATCATGAACATCATGCTGGTGTCGGTCACGGAGCGCACGCGGGAGATCGGCATCCGCAAGGCACTCGGCGCCACGAGCGCGAATATCCTGCTGCAGTCCCTCATCGAGGCGGTGGTGCTATGCCTCCTCGGCGGGCTGATTGGAGCGGCCGTCGGCAGCGGAGGCGCGATGGCGATGAGCAGGCTCGCGCAGTGGAACACGCAGATCTCGCCGATGTCGATCGTCATGGCGTTCGTATTCTCGGCGGTGGTCGGCGTGCTCTTTGGAGTATGGCCAGCCCGGCGCGCGGCCAGTCTCGATCCTATCGTTGCACTCCGGTACGAATAGTTCGTCGTCCTGCGCAACGCGAAGGACCTGCACCGTACAACGGCGTGAAGTACGGATCCTTCGCTGTGCTCTGGATGACGACCAGTTGCTACTTGAGCGTGAAGACGAAGGGCATCATGACCATCGTCCGTACTTTCCGCCCACCGTACTCCCCCGCACTGAACCGATACCGAGCGAGTGCGCTGCGCACTGCCTCGGAGAAGAGCGGGTGCGACGTGTCCATGAACTCGAGGCCACCGAGCTCCACGCGTCCCGTCGTATCGATGACGAAGCGCGCGGTCACGCGGCCCGTCACGCCCGAAGCGCGTAGCGCGTTGGGGTAGAGCGGTGCTTGCGCATTTCCGGTGATCGCGGGAACGCGGTCCGCGAAGTTCACATCGATGATGCCCGTAGAGCCGACGCCGGGGTTCGATCCTCCGATGCTGGACGAGCCGATCGGGCTCCCCGCTGGGCGAATCCCGATCTGCTCCGCGGGAATCGCCGGCGCGCTCACGTCAACGTCGATGATCGTCGTGGGAATCGACGTAGGTGGGACGATGATCGTCTGTGGGATTTGCGGAACGGTGCTCTGCACCGCATCGGCTGGTGCGCTGGCGGCCTGCGGCTCGGCGGGACGAACGATCACGAACGTGGGCTGTTCGATCAGGTCCGTCTCGGTGGCGTCGATCGGCTTGGGCGCGGCCACGGCAACGATCGCCGTCAGCAGCGCGCCATGCAGGACGATGCTCGCCACCGTGCCGGCCGTGCGCCGGGGACGAACCGCTCGTGATTCCACCAAGGTCGTGAACATCGTGTGCTCCGCGTGTGGGGTGAGTGCCTCTCACACACGGTACGGCGCTGACCTTAGGCGCCGATGACGCCAGCATTACGTCTCCATCGGGCTCGCGTGACGATTCCCTGAACGGCAGATGACGAAATGATGAACGGGGGCTCCGGCATCGTGCCGGAGCCCCCGTTCAGACTGGAGCCGACCGATCAGGTGTTGCGATCGATCTTGGACTCGGCCTTGCCGAGTTCGCGCTGGGCCTTGCCCTCCAACTCCTGCGCCGCGCCCTTGGCTTCTTCGCTGTGGTTGTCGGTCGCGTCGCCGACGTTCTTGCGAACCTTTCCCGCCACTTCCTTGGCAGCGCCCTTCACCTGGTTCTTGAAGCCGTCTTCGCCTAGATCTACCATGGTGATATCCTCGCAGAAGTGAATGAGTTGTCTTTCGCTTGCGTCTCACTAGGGCAATGGATGTGCCGGGAAGCCGACTTGCGAGCACAGCTATTTCGGTCCGGTCACCCCGAGCGAGCGAGAGCGAGTCGAGAGGCCTGCTAGCTGGCAATCAGGCGAAACGTGCAGATCGCGCGACTTTGCTCGGGGCGACGATCTTCGCCTCACCGAAACGAGAACATCACGCGCAGCGTCCGCCCCGGCTGCACGAGGCCGCACGAATCGAACACCGTTGCGTCCGCCACGTTGTCGAGCGACACCAGCGCGCGGAGCGAGCGGAAGAAGCCGCGCCGCGACACCTCGAACCGCTTCTCCACGGCGAGATCCGCTTCCGTCTGGCTGCCGAGCGACATCTCGCTCCCCGAGTCGGCGTTGAGGCAGTACTGCGTGCCCGTGTAGCGCGCATTCGCGAAGCCGCGCAGCTGCCATGGCAATGGCAGCCCGAGCTCCAGCATGCCTCGCGCTTCCGGATTGTTCTCGCTGTGTCGTGTCGGGGTGCCCATCGCGGCGACGTCCAACACGGTGATCGTCTGGAGCATCGCATCGCCGGTAATGGTCACCGCACGATCGCGATCCTCTCCGAATGCAAATCCGGCGAGTATTTCCGCTCCGGTGCTCACGATGCGATCGCGATTCACGCGCATGAACCGCGTGGGATTCGCCAGGGTGATGCGCACGACCGCGTCGTCGAGGCGATGGCGGAAGCCGATCACCTGGATCGTTCCATCCGGAATGGGACCCCACTCTCGATCGATCGTGAACCCGGCCTCGAAGCCGAGTAGCGTCTCGGGCTTCAGTTCGGGATTGGGACGAAAGCGATTCAGCGCGCCCGAGTACAGCTCGCGCAGCGCGGGGAAGCGCGACCGCTGGCTGGCGCTCGCGTGGAGGCGGACCTCGCCGTTGAGCTCATGCGTCAGGCCCGCACGCCAGCCGAGGTTGTCGAACGCCTCCTGGGAGGGCGTGCGTCCGCCGGTCTCGGGTGTCGTCGCGCGATCGAACACCACACCGCCACCGAGCGACGTCCGCGACGCGAGCGGCAGGTCAACCTCAGCGCCGCCGCTGAACAGCCTCTGCCGGTAATCCACTCCTTCCGCCGGTGCGAGCGTTTCCTCATACCGGACGTCTGCCGTCGTCACCGCCGCCTTGAAGGTGGCGTTGCGCGGCAGTGAGTGCGTGAGCAGCGCGCGGCCGGTCAGCGTGCGCTCGTCGCCGAGCTCCGTGCCATTCACCGTCTGGTACGCGCGGCTGGAGTAGGACTCGATCTTGAGCGTACCGGCATTGTAGCCGCCGCCCACGTTGATCGAGCCATGACCGAACGGCGTCGAAAAGGTCCCGGAATTCACCGATCCCGCTGCCAGCAACCGCCGGTTGTCGGGATAGCGCCAGAGCCTTGGCACCGTCAGGTGCTCTTCGGGAGGCACGCCACGCTCCGCATCGAATGCGGAGACCGAGAGCGACGCCGCGCGTCCACTCGCTCCAAACCAGTGCATCGACGCGAATGCGTCCGTCTGCTCGAGATCACTGTTGGTGCGCAGCCCATTACGCGTCGACGCGTCGCTCGCCCCGCCCGGAAGGGCGAAGCCGTCGCGCTGCCGATGGGCCATCCCTCCGCGGACCGTCAGTCCGCCACCGAGGACGTCCGACACCTCGCGCCCCGCGGAGAGCGATACGACGAAGGCCGCGTTCTCGTCCACGCCGAACCCACCGCTCACGCGGCCAGAGCCGAACTGTCCGAAGGAGCCGTCACGCGACACCTCGACGCTGCCGCCCAACGTGTTAGGCCCGTTGAGGATGGAACCGAGTCCGCGCACGATCACGAGGTTCGACGCGCCAGTGAGCGGAATCAAGGAAGGGTCGGTGCGGTGATCCCACCCGAGGGTAATGGGAACTCCGTCGACGAGCACGGCGACCTGACGGGAATCAGAGCCGCGGACGGACAACTCCATCTCGCCGCGCGAATTCTGCCGGACGTGGACGAATGGTGATTCGCGCAGCGCCTGCTCGAGTGTCGGCGCAGGTGAGGCGCGCAGGGCGCCGGTCTTCACCAGGACCGCCCCTGCTCCCCCAACAACGCCGGCCGCGCGCGCTTCCGTGACCGTGACCGCCTTCAGCTTCTGGGCGATCGAGTCCGCCCGCGTGGAATCGCGCTGCGCCTGAGCCCCCGCCAGCGCGAGCGGCAGGAAGATGGGCAGCAGGACGATGCGGCAGGTACCGGGCATGGTAGAGACTGTGAGTCACGAGGGGAGCGTGCAAGGGCGATGCTGGGCGCGTCGCAACTCGCAGCGTTCTCCTTGTTTACTCTGACCCCGATGCGCCCGTTGGAGGTTGACGAAGATATATCGGCCGATATATCTTTTGACGCAGGAGATATATCGGACTTCCTCGGAGGCAGCGGAAAATGAGCAACGACTTCTTCGGATGGAACTGCGGACCAGGCTCGCCCAATCAGGCGCGGAGCAAGTGGGGCTGGGATGCCAGCTTCATGAACGGATTCTTCGGCGCGGAGGGACGTCCCCGCGGCCGCTGGCGTGCCGGGCGCATGTTCGAGCAGGGGGACCTGAAGTACGTCGTCCTTCGCCTGCTCGACGAGAAGCCCCGTCACGGCTATGAGATCATCAAGGCACTCGAGGAAAAGTTCGGCGGGGCGTACGCGCCCAGCCCGGGCACGGTCTACCCCACCCTTCAGCTCCTCGAGGACCTCGGCTACGCTCGCATCGTTCCAGGGGCGGAGGGCAAGAAGGTGTACGAGATCACCGAGGCGGGCCGGGCATACCTCGCCGAGAATCGGGAAACCGTGGACAACATCTTCGACCGGATCGCGAAGCTGGTCGGCCACTTTCTCGATGAGCCGATGGCCGAGGTGCACGGCGCGTTTCGGAACGTCGGCAAGGCGGCATACGGACGTGCAACGGACGACGTCCACGAGCCGGAGACGCTCGCGAAAATCGCCGAGATCCTGAACCGGGCTGCCGCGGAGATCGCGGGGCTCGCGAGAAAGGCAGACCGCGCCGGCTAGAACTCCACCTGCGCGCCAAGCTCCACCACGCGGTTCGGCGGCAGGCCAAAGAACTCCGCCGCCGACCGCGCGTTCTGCGACATGACGACGAAAAGCTTCTTGCGCCACCGGGCCATCTTCGCCGAGCCGGTGGTGATCAGGCGCTCGCGTCCGAGGTAGAAGCTCGTCTCGAGCGGACGCGTGTGGATGCCGTGCGGCTCGCAGAGCGCGATGATCGCCGGTACGTTCGCCGTCTCCATGAATCCAGCCGTCGCCGTCACGCGGAAAAATCCGTGCGCCAGCGGCACGACCTGCACGCGCTCTGCATCGGGGACTTCTGGCACACCGGCGCTCTTGATCGACAGCAGGATCACCTGCCCGTGCAGCGCCTTGTTGTGCTTCAGGTGATGCAGCAGCACGACCGGCGCACCGTCGCCCTCGGACGTGAGGAACACAGCAGTGCCCGGCACGCGCGGTAGCGGGTGTCGCCCGAGCTCGTCGAGGAGCAGGTCCAGTGGCACGCTTCGCTCGCGCATGATGATCCCGAGCTGATGGCGTCCGGTCTTCCACGTCGTCATGAGGACCACGATCACGATCGCGATCGCGAGCGGCACCCAACCGCCGTTCGCGATCTTGAGCGCATTGGAGCCGAGGAACGCGAGGTCGATGGTGAGGAAGAGAGCGGCGAGCCCCACGACGCGCGACAGCGGCCATCCCCAGCGCGTGCGCGCGATGACCGCGAACAGGATCGTGGTGATGGCCATGGTGCCCGTTACGGCAATGCCGTACGCGGCACCGAGCGCTCCCGACGTCTTGAAGCTCGCAACGATGAGCAGCGTTCCGATCATGAGCGCCTTGTTCACCTCGGGCACGTAGATCTGGCCGTGCACGGTTTCGGACGTATGGATGATCGTGAGGCGCGGGCTGTAGCCGAGTTGCACGGATTGCTGCGCGAGCGAGAATGCGCCGGAAATCAGTGCCTGCGAGGCGACGATCGCCGCCATCGTCGCGATGCCGAGTAGCGGGTAGAGAAACCAGCGAGGCGCGAGCAGGTAGAACGGATTCTCGATGGCTCCTGGCTCCCGCAGGATCAGCGCGCCCTGCCCGAAGTAGTTGAGCAGGAGCGCGGGAAGCACGAGTCCGAAGAACGCGATCCGGATCGGCTTCTTCCCGAAATGTCCCATGTCCGCATACAGCGCCTCGGCGCCCGTGACGGCGAGGAACACCGCGCCGAGTGCGGCGAACGCGACGAAGCCGTGGTCGAGGAAGAAGCGCACGGCGTAGTACGGATTCACGGCACGAAGTACTCCGGGGCCGCGCAGGATCTCGAGCGTGCCCAGCACGCCGATGGTGAGGAACCAGAGCAGCGTGATCGGGCCGAACGCTTTCCCGACCTTGGCGGTCCCGAAGCGCTGGACGGAGAAGAGCGCGACGAGGATGACGATGGTGATGTATACGATGTAGGGCTCGAACGCCGGCGTCGCGATCTTCAGCCCTTCGACGGCACCGAGCACCGAGATGGCGGGGGTGATGGTGCCGTCGCCGTAGAGGAGCGCAGTGCCGAAGACGCCGACGAGAATCAGGATCATCTTCCAACGCTGCTCGCCCGCGCGCTGTTGTCGCTGGAGCATGAGCGCCAGCATGGCGAGTACGCCACCCTCGCCCCGATTGTCGGCGCGGAGGATGAAGACCAGGTACTTCACCGCCACGACGAGCACGAGCGACCAGCACACGAGGGACAGCACGCCGTACACGTTGGCCGCATTCGGCGCGAGCCCATAGTGGTGCGCGAAGACTTCCTTCAGCGTGTAGAGCGGGCTGGTGCCGATGTCGCCGTAGACGACGCCGAGTGCCGTGAGCGTGAGCACGGCGAGCCGGCGGCCGGCGGGATGGGCGTCGGTGTGTTCCATGCACCAACGCTACGGGCAGCCCGATGAAGCCCGCACAAAGGGTGACACAGGCCGCGTGAAGATTTCACAAAGATCCCACGTCGGCGAGCGGAACACGGTACATGAACACGCTGCCGCCGCCTTCACGGGGCGCATATGTGAGGCTCGCGCCCTGCGCGTGCGCCATGCCGTGTGCGATCGACAACCCGAGTCCGGCGCCGCCAGCATCGCTGCCCGCAGTGCTGTAGTAGGGCTCGAAGATGCGCTCCCGCTCCGCTGCGGGAACGCCCGGCCCCCGATCGGCCACCGCGAATTCGAGCCACTCGTCCACGTGGCGGACGTCGAGGTCGATCGTGGAGCCCGCAGGCGAGTATTTCGCGGCATTCTCGATGAGGTTCACGAGGACGCGCAGCGAGTGCACGAAGTCGAAGCGGCCGGCGAGCAACGGCTCCGACGGATCGAGGTGCACGTCGAGCGTGTGGTGCGCGAGGGGGCCCGTCGCGCGCTGAATCGCCGCGCCGACGAGGTCGTCGGCAGCATTGATCTCCAGGGCCATCGTCAACGCCCCACCGGCAAGTCGTGAGAGGTCGAGCAAGTCGGCGACAAAGCGATTGAGCCGGTCCGCCTCCTCCTCGATGATCGCGGCGCGATCGTCGCCCTCCATTCGGATGTCGTGCGCGAGCGCCTTGATGGTGGTGAGTGGCGTGCGCAGGTCGTGCGACACGGAGGCGAGCAGCGCGTCCTTCAGCTCATCGGCGCGGCGAAGGGCGTCGGCCTCGCCGCGGACCGACGAGAGGCGATCAATCTCGATGGTGTGTGCGCGGGCCGTCTCGGCTTCGTCCTGTGCCCTCGTCAGGAGCCCCGCGGCGACGACGCTCGTGACCAGAAACGCGGCGAGTACGAGCCAGTCCATCGAGGCCGCCACCACGAACGTGTGGTACGGAGGTACGAACCAGAAATTGAACGCGAGAAAGGCGATGACCGACAGCCCAATGCCGAGCGACAGCCTCGCGCGCGAGCTCGCCACGAGAACGAGCAGGAGGTAGGCGAGCGCGATGTGCGCGCGATCCAGATCGGCGCGGTACGCCACCATCAGCGCAGTAACGCCCGCGAGGGCGCCGAGCCAGGTGATCCACGATCGGAGCATGCTAGTCGCCGGTCTCGAAGCGGTATCCCACGCCCGGCTCGGTGAGGATGAGCCGAGGGCGAACGACGTCGCGCTCCAGCTTGCGCCGCAGGCTGGCGACGTGCACGCGCAAGTACTGTTGTGCGTCTCCGTGCGAACGCGCCCACACCCGCGTGAAGAGCTGGCTGTGCGTCATGGTACGGCCAGCATTCGTGGCGAGCGCGCGCAGGAGCTCCCACTCCGTTGGCGTGAGGTGCACGATGGTGCCCTCGCGCGTGACCGCACGCCGCAGGAGGTCGATCGTGACCGCGCCGGCATGGATGCTCGTCTCGCCCGCCGCGCCCGGCGCCTGGTTGGCGCGACGCAACTGCGCGCGCACACGCGCCTGGAGCTCGATGGTGCTGAATGGCTTCGTGAGGTAGTCGTCGGCGCCCAAGTCGAGGAGTGCGGCTTTTTCGACGTCGGAATGGCGCGCGGAGAGGACGAGGATCGGTGCGGCAGACCATCCACGGACGTCGCGGCAGACGTCCGCCCCGGTCATGTCGGGCAACCCTAGGTCGAGGACGATCAGGGCGGGGCGCTCGGCGGCGGCGAGGTCGAGCCCCTCGCGTCCCGTGGCCGCCTCGATGAGCCGCGCACCATCTGTTTCCAGCGCATGCCTCACGACGCGCCGAATTTGAGGTTCGTCGTCGATGACGAGGATGGTCGTGGGCAGCGGAGTCATGCGACGCAACAGTATATCGCCCTCCCTGCACCAGCGAGCGGCGCGGCGAGCGGACTGAACCGCTGCCCCGAAAGCGACAGGCGGATATGTTGCAGGTCGCCGGGGGCGCACGCGTCTCCGGCCTCGCCGTTCCCGAGGATGACTCGTACGTCGCTTTTCCCTGTTGATGTCACCTGACACCGCGCAGTACACATCCGTGCACGAGGTTGCCGAGCGTCCCGCTCCAACGGGAAAGGCACTCGGCCTGCTCACGCTCTCAGCACTCGGCGTCGTCTATGGCGACATCGGCACGAGCCCGCTCTACGCGCTCCGCGAGTGCTTCAAGCACGAGTACGGCATCCTGCCGACCCCCGCGAACATCGTCGGCGTACTGTCGCTGATCCTCTGGTCGCTCATTCTCGTGGTGAGCGTGAAGTACCTCGTCTTCGTCCTGCGAGCTGACAACCGCGGCGAGGGGGGCATTCTCTCGTTGCTCGCGCTGCTCCTTCAGGAGAAGCGCCGAGCGGACGACAAGGGGAAGCGTCTCCTGCTCGTGGCGCTGGCGCTCTTTGGGGCCGCGCTGCTCTGCGGTGAGGGGATCATCACGCCGGCCGTTTCCGTGCTGAGCGCCGTTGAGGGACTCGAGGTTGGAAGTCCCGCGCTCGCGCGCTTCGTGGTGCCGATCACGGTGATGATCCTGTTTGCGCTGTTCATGGTGCAGCGGTTCGGCACCGCGCGCATGGGTATCGCGTTCGGCCCGATCATGCTCGTGTGGTTCGTGACGATCGCCGTCCTCGGCATTCGCGCCATCGTGGACAACCCGTCGGTGCTCGCGGCGATCAATCCGTGGAACGGTGTGCGGTTCTTCATGGTCCACGAGATCGCCGGCTTCCTCACGCTCGGCGCCGTGGTCCTGTGCATCACGGGCTGTGAAGCGCTCTATGCGGACATGGGGCACTTCGGGAAGCGGCCTATTCGTCTCGCGTGGTTCGCCGTGGCGCTGCCTGGCCTGATGTTGAACTACTTCGGCCAGGGGGCGCTGCTGCTCAGCGACCCCAGTGCGGCCTCGAACCCATTTTACCTGCTCGCACCGCCGGGTTTCCAGTGGCCGCTCCTCATCATCGCGACGCTGGCCACGGTCGTGGCATCGCAGGCGCTGATCTCGGGCGCCTACTCGCTCACGCAGCAGAGCATCCAGCTCGGCTACTCGCCGCGCATGCAGATCGTGCACACGTCGGCGAAACAAGCCGGACAGATCTACATCCCCGAGATCAACAACGCGCTGATGGTCGGGTGCCTCATCCTCGTCATCACGTTCAAGACGTCAACGGCACTCACCGCGGCGTACGGCATCGCGGTGACTGGCGCCATGGCCATCACGACCGTGCTCTTCGCCGTGGTCGCGCGCTCGCGGTGGGGATGGTCGAAGCGGAAGGTGATGCTGCTCGCCGGCGCGTTTCTCTTGGTGGACCTGTCGTTCCTCGCCGCGAACGTGGTGAAGCTCATGGATGGCGGCTGGGTTCCGCTCGCGATTGCGCTCGCCATCTATACGCTCATGAGCACGTGGAAGCGCGGACGCACGCAGCTCACCGAAATCCAGGCCGCCAGCGCGCTGCCGCTCGAGACGTTCATGCAGAGCATCGAGCGCAATCCGCCGTTGCGCGTGCGCGGCACCGCGGTGTTCATGACCTCAACGCCCGCCGGCGCGCCCGTCGTGATGCTGCACCATCTCAAGCACAACAAGATGCTGCACGAGACGGTAATCCTGCTGAGCGTTCAAACGCGCGGCGTGCCGCACGTGCTCGAGGATCAGCAGGTTCGCATCGAGCCAATGGGCCACGGCTTCCATCGTGTCGTTGCGACGTTCGGCTTCATGGATTCGCCGAACATTCCGCAGGTGCTGGCGCACGCGTCGCAGCAAGGGATTCCGGTGCCCCCGATGGACACGTCCTACTACCTAGGACGCGAGCGTCTGGTGATCAGCGACAAGGCGAAGATGTCGCGGCCGCGGAAGAAGTTGTTCAGGCTGATGTCGCGGAATGCGCGATCTGCGACTGAGTTCTTCCAGATTCCGCCGAACCGGGTCGTGGAGCTCGGCGCACAGATCGAGTTCTAGGGCGGCGCCGTCAGGAGACGATCTCGAATCCTGCCGTCACGAAATGCGCATCGATCGCCAGGGCGCGTGTGATCCCCTCTCGCTGCATGACCTCGAATGAGACGGCGTCGCAGAGCGAGAACTGCTGGTCCCGGTACGGCTTGATCCATCCCTCGACGGCCGCGCGCGTCAGCGAGTCGTCGACGGAGATCACGACATGCGTGGGATCGCTCAGGGCGCTCTCGAGCGCCCGTGTCGCGTGGTCGCGACCGAGCAAGCGGAGAAAGAGCGCGTGAGCCTCGCCGAGCACCATTGGCGTCGTCACGATGCGCAAGCCCTGACGCACGGCGGCAATGTATGCCGCTTTCGCTCGGTCGTGCTTCGCCTGGCCATGAATGGCGGCCGCGATCCAGGCGGAGGTGTCGAGAAAGACGGCTCGCCTCACTTTCGCGCCGGCTTGGCCTTCTTCGATCGGCGCGCCTGGCCCCACGATGCCATCTCCGAGTCCGCGAGATACGCGTCGTGCCGTTCGGCGACATCGCGCGGGACCTCGGGACGGGGTACGCTGGACGACATCTCGAGAAACGACAATGCCGGGCTCTCGTCAGCGAGCAGTTCCCCCGCGATGCTGCGCAGGCCTCGCCTGAGGACCTCCGCCCGGGAGAGGCCGCTGGCGAGCGCCGTTCGATCGAGCATGGCCTTGTCGGCGGGCTCGAGATACACCTGCACCGGTTCGCGTACGGTCCGGCCGGCAAGACGCTTTTTCATTTACATGTATTGCATGTATGTGATACATGAAATTATCCGATCTGCACCGCGGGATCAAGTCCGCGCGCCTTGCGGTTCCGGTGTGCCCTGCACTGTATTTGTGCACCCTGCGTAGCCGCGGCCGCCTATCGCACGGGTGTTCCGTGTCCGCCCTAGCGCCCCGATAACCTGCGAGCGATTCGAGCTACCGACAATCACTCGACAGGTGTCAGCGCTCGTCAGTACGCGCGCGCAAGCGCCCGCTTGTGCGCGGGCGGCCGCCTTTGGTTCGTGGGGCGATACCTGGCGTTCGACACCTGCTCGAACGGCTGGAAGATGGCCTTCAGGCGATCGGCCGATATTCCGAGGTCCGTGTCTGCCGCATCCGCCAGCGTCGGGCCTGTAATCGATGCTGGCGATGCCCTGACTCAGCCGTTGCGATGACGGCGAGTAATGAGCGCGACCCCCATCAACCCAGTGGCCAACAGCAGT
Source organism: Gemmatimonadaceae bacterium (assembly GCA_046596395.1). Lineage (GTDB taxonomy): Bacteria > Gemmatimonadota > Gemmatimonadetes > Gemmatimonadales > Gemmatimonadaceae > AG11. The sequence goes on along the minus strand of JBKJMP010000381.1, from coordinate 3,062 downwards.
ATCGAAGCCGGCTCCGGCGTGGCGGTGACCGGGCCGTCCGCGAGCGCATCGATCTCCTGCGAGCTCAGCACCCTGTCGTAGATGCGAACATCGTCCAGCGCACCGTTGAAGTACTCGGAGAAGGGAGCGAACTGCTTTCCAAGACGCGTAGCCGTGCCACCGGCAGTCGTCGTGAAACTCGAGCCCCTGGTCGCCATGAGCGCTCCGTCTATGTAGAACCAGGCGTTCGTGGAACTCACGGTGAGGGCATAGTGATGAAACGTGTTATCGGCAATGAACTGCGCGCCCCCCACGCCGCCCCACGGATCACTCGCGCGCATATTCGTGCCATTGAAGTCGAGGCCGATGTAGAATCCAGGCCCCCCGGAGAATCCCTGCGAGATGAATTCCTTGTGGCCGAAGTTCGCGCCGGCCGCTGCGCGAGCGAATAGCGTAACGGAGTACGATGGAACAGTCGGCACGAGATGGGAGGAGAACTGTACGTAGCCCGTGCTTCCGTCGAGGTTCAGTACTCCGCCGCTCACGGTCGCTCCGCCGAAAAGCGTCCCGCTTGCCGCAGGCCCGGTGCCGAGGTCGTTGACGATGCCGCTGGTATTGAAATCCCAGAAGTGCGTCTGAGCCTGGACCGGGAGGGCGAGGAAAAAGAGCGTCACGACGGCAGGCAGAACCTTGCGGGGAGGCATGTCTCGGTCCTTGTTCAAGGAGGACAAACGAGTCACCGGCTAGCGAGTTCGGCCGTACAGCATTTAATGTACCGAGGGCCTATCTTCGCCCGCCCGGACGGCGGCAGCGCGTGAGCCATGCCGAGCCCCGATCATGATCGCATTGCAAGTCACTCATGTGGCGATCATGCAACAGGTCCTGTGGCAAGATATCGGCATCGCACCCGACGGACTCTGGCCCTGATGGCCGATCGCGATCTCACCCCATTCAATGCGCACCGGACATTTCACATCGCGGAAGTCTTGGCGATGGCGGGCGAGATCGAGCGCGGGAGCTCCGTGCGTAGCCGCTCGATCTGCGGGCGAACGCGATCAAGCTCCATTCGAACCTGGGGCGCGATGCGTTCCAGCTGTGGGCGCAGCTCCTGCAACCGCGCGCGCGCCTGCTCCATCTGCCAGCGCGCGTGCGAGTCGTCGTAGTCGTAGTCGTACCGCGCTGACGGCGGCATGGCGGGCATCGCCGGCATGGGGGGCATCGGTGCAAAGTTGAACCCCTCGCCACCGAAGATCGTGAAGCCACCGCGGCTACTCTTCGGCACCTCCGAAGCCTTTGCCACACGCATCGTCACGTCACGGAACTGGCCATTCGAGTACACCCGGAGCGTCACGTTCTCGCCGGGCTTGAGCTGCGAGATCTCGCGATGCAGCCGCTGCACCTTGGAGCTGCTTAACTGGCGGTCGCCTGCATCTTCGCGCGCAACGCGAAGATTGACTCCATTGATGGCAGCAATCCGGTTCCCTTCCTCGATGCCAGCGCCTGCGGCGGGCGTCGAGTCGGACACGCTCATCACCAGCACGCCGAGTGTGTCGCGACGGCTGCCCGTGCTGCCGAGGCTGAAGCCGAGCACCGGGCGCTCTTCCATCTCCACCTTGGAGCGACGCATCACCTCGGTACGACGGAAGAGACTGTCCGCATCCGCCGTCTTGATGCGCATCGTCCCCGTCCGTCCATCGCGATAGACCTGCAGCTCGACCTCGTCGCCGGGCTTGACCTTGCCCATCTCGCGCGTGAGCCGGCGGCTCAGCGCGTTGGACATCTCGGCGTCTTCGGCATCGGCCTTGTTGACCCGGAGACTGATCCCATTGATGGACGCAATCCGGTTCCCTTCCTCGAGCCCTGCCTTCTCGGCCGGGCTGCCGCGGGTAATCGACGTGATCAGCAGGCCGAGCGTGTCGCGCAGGGTGCCCGTAGCGGTCGTGGAGACGCCGAGCGCCGCGCGGTTGTCCGAGCCGCTCGTGGCGATGCGGTAGACGCCCGACGCGCCGCCGCCGATGCTGACGCTTTGCGCTGCCAGGGCGGTGCCGCTGACACCCGCGAACGCGGCGAGCGTGAGTAACTGTGTGTATCGCATGGTGTGTATCCTCTGGGTCGGTTTTGGAGCTTGCCGATCAGACACGACGTCCGCCGCAAAGGGTTGCCTTTCCATTATTCTTCCGCATGGCTACGACTACCCCCCCGCGTCCGGCACCCGCCGCGCCGGACCTGCACGCATTCGAGCATCATTGGCAGGACGAGGCTGACGCGGCGTACCTCTACCGGTTGCTCGCCGGCGTCGAGCCGGACCCGGCCAAGCAGGACATCTATCGCCGGCTTGCAGACGTCGAGGACCGCCACCTCGAGATCTGGGCGGGGCTGCTCGCCGAGCACGGGCGAAAGATCGGCCCGCACCGGCCCACCGCGCGCACGCGCCTGCTGGCGTTCCTCGGCCGGCGCTTCGGCCCGAGCTTCCTGCTGCCCATGCTGCTGGCCGAGGAGGGGCGCGAGGTCAAGGCGTACCTCGACATGCACCGCATGACGGACGCCGGCGTTGCCGGACACGATGAAGCGCTGCTGCTCGCGAAGGAATCCGCCGAGCACGCGACGACCTTGAACGTCGTTGCCGGGCGCACGGGTGAGCCCTGGCACAAGACGGGCGCGGGGGGATTTCTCCGCAACGTGATCTATGGATTCAACGATGGCCTGACGGCGAACTTCGGACTCGTCGCCGGCGTGATCGGTGCGACGACGGCGACCGGGAGCTACCACGCTGTGATCGTCGCTGGTGTCGCCGGCCTGATCGCAGACGCGCTGTCGATGGGCTCGAGCGGTTACCTCGCCGCCCAGAGCGAGCGCGAGGTGCATGCGCACGAGATCGCGATGGAGCGAGACGAAGTCGCGCTGATGCCGGAGATCGAGCGTGACGAGCTCGCGCTCATCTACGAGGCCAAGGGGATGGATCGCGAGTCGGCGCACCGCATCGCGACGCAGGTCATGGCCGACCCGGAGAAGATGCTGGCCGAGCAGGTGCAGGAGGAGCTCGGCATTACCGAGAGCTCGACCTCGCCGCTTCGCGAAGCGTG
>JBKJMP010000411.1:0-10088 GCA_046596395.1 Gemmatimonadaceae bacterium | reverse complement strand
ATCCGGGACTACGACGAGTACACGTTCACGCACAGCGTGAACGTGTGCATCTTCGCGGTTGCGCTGGGGAAGCGACTCGGGCTCGGCAAGATCCAGCTGTACGATCTCGGGATGGCCGCGCTCTTCCACGACATCGGCAAGTCGCGCGTTCCGGCGGAAGTGCTCAACAAGACCGGCGGCCTCACGGACGACGAATGGCGCCTGATTGCAGCGCATCCGTGGCTCGGCGCGCTGGCGATGTTCCAGATGCGCGGGCAGCAGGAGCTTCCATATCGGGCGATGATCGTGGCGCACGAGCATCACATGAAGGTCGACCTGACGGGCTACCCGCGGCCGATTCGCGAACGCTCGATGAGCATGTACAGCAAGATCGTCGCGGTGGCCGACGGCTTCGACGCCGCGACGTCGCGCCGGTCGTACCAGACGACGCCGCTCACGCCCGCGCAAGTGATGATGGAGATGCGGGACAACCCGCGGCGCGGCATGGACCCGGTCGTGGTGAAGGCGTTCATCAACCTCACGGGCATCTACCCCGTCGGTACCCTCGTCATCCTCGACACGTTCGAGATCGGCATCGTGCATGCGGCCAACCCCATCGCGGAGATGCTGTCGCGTCCCATCGTGCGGGTGATCAGCGACGAGCACGGCAACCTGATGCATCCGGGAACGCTGTTCGACCTCTCGGAGCAGGGCGCCGACGGTGTCTTCCTCCGCACGATCATCAAGACGGAGAATCCCGAACGCTATGGCATCCGGGTTGGCGACTATTTCATCTGACGCGATAGCGCGACGGTTCGCCGAGCTCCGAAAGTCATCCCGCACCGCATTCGTGCCGTATGTCACCGGCGGACATCCCGACCCGGTGCGCAGCATCGCGCTGATGCAGGGGCTCGAAAGCGTGGGTGCGGACATCATCGAAGTGGGTGTTCCGTTCTCCGATCCGCTCGCAGACGGCTCGGTGATCCAGGCGAGCTCCCAACGCGCACTCGACCACGGGGTGCGACTGGACGGTGTGCTCGAGCTGATCGCGCGCGCGAACCTGTCGATTCCCGTGGTGTTGTTCAGCTACCTGAATCCGATCCTTCGCGGCGGCGACGACACCCTCCAGCGCGCCGCGGATGCCGGTGCGCACGGCGTGCTCGTGACCGACCTGCCACTCGGCGCCGATCCCGAGCGCGAGGCGTGGCTTGCAGACGGACCGCTCGACTTCATCAGGCTGGTCGCGCCCACGACACCGTCGGAGCGGATGGCGCGCATCGCGGGAACGGGCAGCGGGTTCGTGTACCTCATCAGCCGTCTCGGGGTCACGGGGGAACAGGCGGCGCTTGCTTCCGACCTCCCGGCCACCGCGGCACGCCTGCGGGCGGCCACGTCGCTGCCGGTGTGCATCGGGTTCGGCATCGCCACGCCAGCGCAGGCGACGGCGGCCGCACGGCTCGCTGACGGCGTCGTGGTTGGCAGCGCGATCGTCCGCGCCGCGGATGAGAGCGTGAACGCCGCCGTGACGCTCGCCGCGAGCCTGCGGCGCGGCATCGACGACGCCTGACATGCGGGTGTTCCTCGCCCTCTACGCCCGCAGCCTCGGCGCACTCGGCACCGTCCTGCTGATCGCGGCCGCCGTGCACGATCCGCGCTGGCGGCAGCACCCGATTGCCCTCCCCTTGATGCTGGCCGGCGTGATCTTCATGCGTCTCCAGCAGATTCCGCTCACGAAGTACGGCGCGCTGAACCTGCTCTCGATACCAGCCGTCGCCGGTGCGCTCGTCGCCGGGGCGCCCACGAGCGTGCTCGCGCTGTGGGCGGGCGTGTTTCTGACCGACGTGCTGTTCCTTCGCCGCGGGCTGGAGATCGCGTGGATCAATGCCGGCCGCGAGGTCGTGGCCCTGGTCGCTGCGTTCGGGATTTTCGCGTTCGCATCGTACGCCATGGGCGCGGATCTCGAGCGGCTCACCGCCGATTCGCTCCCCGCCCTCGCGCTCCTCGTCTTCGCGTACTTCCTCGCGAGCCGGATGCTGCTGTACTTCACGCTGCTGCTGCGCGACAAGCTGCTCGACGAGGAGCGCTCGCTCATCCTGCGATACGAGGTCATCGCGTTCGGCGCGGGGTCGATCGCGGTGGCGATCGTGTTGCTGGCGTTCGGCAACCTGAGTGCGGTGGGACTGGCACTCGTCGGCGTCGTGCTCGGCGGCGCCGGCCTGCTGGTAAAGCGCATTCTCGAGGAATCCATCGCGGCGGAGGAGTTGAACAAGATCCTGGCGATGGAGCAGATCATCTCGTCGGACGTCGAGATCGCCGACGCATTCCGGCGCATCGAGATGCTCGCACACCGCCTCGTGGACTGGCGCGAGTTCCGGATCGCGCGAATGGAGGGGGGCGTCCTGATGCACGTGTGGCGCGGGTCGGAGGGCTACCTCGAGGTGCCGCGCGAGCCGGACGCGAACCTCGCGGCGTTGCGCGCCGAGGGCATCCGCACGGGCGAGCCAATCAAGGTGGACGACGTGCTCCGCGACACCCGCGTCCTGCCGGGACGCTCGCTGGCGCGCAGTGTGATCATGATCCCGTTGAAGTTCGGCGAGCGGACCCTGGGCATGCTCGAGGTGGAGCACCACAAGCCCGACGCCTACACCGACAAGGAAGTCGCGCTGATGCGGCGCTTCGGCGTCCAGCTCTCCACGACGCTCCACATCTACGACCTCCGGCGTCCGCTTCTCGAGGCGATGATGCGCGTGAGCGACCAGCTCGAGACGCTGACGGCATCGGCTCGCGCGTTGCGCGGCGGGGGCGAGTCGGTGGCGCGCACCATCGCGGAGATCAGCCGGGGCCTCGCGGAGGAAGGCGAGCAGCTCGGCCGTTCGATCGAGGTGACGGGGTCGCTGCATGCGGCGACGCAGGACGTCGTGCGCGACGGCAGCGCCGCGGCGGAGGCGAGCCAGCGAGCGACCGAGATCGCAACGGAGCACCGGCACACGATCGCGACGGCCATCGAACGGCTCGTCGGCGCCAAGGCGTTCGTGGGCGAGAGCGGCGCGCAGATCCAGAGGCTGTCGACGAACGTCCGCCGCATCACGGAGTTCATCGCCGTGATTCGCGAGCTCGCCGACCAGACCAACCTGCTGGCGCTGAACGCCGCCATCGAGGCGGCGCGCGCGGGGGCGCAGGGGCAGGGCTTCGCGGTCGTCGCGGACGAAGTGCGCAAGCTCGCCGAGCAGAGCGCGCGGGCGTCGGACGAAGCCGGGGAGATCGTGGGGGCCTTCGAGGAGCAGATGCGTCGCGTGGCGTTCCAGATGTCGCGCGGCGAGACGATCGTGCAGGACGTTGGCACGCTGTCCGAGAAAGCACGCGAAGCCCTCGACCTCATCGTTGACGCCACCGAGAGCGCTGCGACCGGCGCCCAGCGCATCGCGCTCACGTCGCGCGAGCAGGAATTGCAGTTCGCCAAGCTCAGCGAGCGTGTGCGCCGCATCGCGAGCATCTCGACGCGCAACCGCGACGGCGCGGAACAGGTAACCACGAGCGCGCGCGAGCAGGCCGCCGCGCTGCGGGAGCTCGAGGGGGCAACGCAGGAGCTTCGCAACGTCACCACGTACCTCGGCGAGTTGACGCGTCGCATCACGAACGTCGGCTGATTGACCGCTCCCGACTGCCCGGGTACGTTGCCGCCGTGACCAGCCTCCTCCCACCGTCCTTCACCGAAGTGGCCCTCGTCGGCATGCGGTTCCATGCCTGCGTGGGCATCCTGCCGCACGAGCGCAACATCCCGCAGCCGGTGGAGATCGATTGCGCCGTGCGTCACCCCCGCGAGCGGTCGGTGCTGGACTACCGCTCCCTCGCCGACGTCGTCCATGCGGTCGTCGACGCGGGACCGCTCGAGCATCTGGAGTCGATCGCCGACGAGATCGCCGCGCGCGCGCTCGCGCTCGACGGCGTGACCTGGTGCCGGGTGACCGTGCGAAAGCCGCACGTTGGGCTCCCCATGCCCCTCTCCTATGCACAGGTGATGCTGGAGCGTGCGCGTGAGTGACGTCGCGTTCATCGCGCTCGGCTCCAATCTCGGCAATCGCGCGAGCTACCTCGCGTCCGCCCGCAGTGCGATGTCGATGATCACCGGCGTGCGCCTGCTTGCCGCCTCGCGTGTGGAAGAGACGGCGCCACTCGGTAGCGCCGCGCAGGGCCCGTACCTCAACCAGATGGTGGCGGTGGAAACGTCGCTGTCACCGCTGTTCCTCCTCCACCAGCTGCACGGCATCGAGGCCGCGCTTGGCCGCGTCCGTTCGGCGCGTTGGTCCGTACGTACGATAGATCTCGACATCGTGCGCTTCGGAGAGAGGGAAATGACGTCGGCAACGCTCACCCTGCCGCACCCGGGCCTCGAGTCGCGCGAGTTCTGGCAGCGCGAGGCCGCGGAGTTGTCCGGCCTGATCGGGGCGACGTGAGAGAGCCACGCGTGAAGCTGCCCCGGTGGGCTCAGGTCTCCGAGAAGCGCCGCGCGCACATTGCGCGCGTGACGGCACTGCTCGATGACTGGGCGCGCCGCCTCGACCTCCCGGCGGCGGACCGGGCGGCGTGGCACGATGTCGGGATCTTTCACGACGCGTTGCGCGACGCACCGGAGGACGAGCTGCGCGACCTGGCGGGCGACCCACCTGGATACGCGCTGGAGATGCTGCACGGTCCCGCCGCCGCGGCATACCTCGAGCGCCACGGTGAGACGCGAACGGAGGTGATCGATGCCGTGCGCCATCACACTGTCGGTTCCGGTGAGTGGGGCAGGGTGGGGCGTGCGCTCTACATGGCCGACTACCTCGAGCCGGGCCGAAAGTTCTCGCGCACCGACCGGGAGTACCTCGCGGCGCGCGTGCCGGAGGATTTTGATGGCGCGTTTCGGCAGGTCCTCCGGGCGCGGCTCGAGTGGTCGCTCCGCGAGGGGATGCGACTGTATCCGGAGACGGTGCAGCTCTGGAACTCGGTTCGGTGAAGCGCGGCTGGACGGTGGTCGCGGCCGCGCTTGCGGTCGTCGTACTGGGCGCCGGCGCCTATGCGATCAGGGCGCGGCAGGGCGTGGCGCCGACCGGCTTCACTGTCCTCGCCGATGATGCGCCGCGGGCGCCGGCGGGTGTTCGCGTTCGGGTGCAGGTCCTGAACACCACGCGCACGCGCGGACTCGCGCGACGCGCGACCCGCGTGCTCCGCGACCATGGCTTCGACGTGGTCGAGATGGGGACCACGACGCCGCTGCGCGACACGACCCTGGTGCTCGACCGGTCGGGACATCCCGAGTGGGCCGCGACGATCGCCGCCATTCTCGGAACGGGGACGCGCACCGAAGCGCGTCCCGACAGCTCACGCTACCTGGATATCACCGTGCTGCTCGGCAGCGCGTGGCGTCCGCCGGCCGAGCCGCTCAACCCGTAGCTGCCCGCAGGCGGCGGCGATGTCGATGCCGCGGCTCTTTCGCACGGCGACCTCCACGTCGCGGTCGCGCAGTAACCGCGCGAAGCGGGAGATCTCGTTGCCCGAGGTCGGTGTAAATCCCTGCGAGCCGCCCGGATGCAACGGGATGAGGTTGACGAACGCGCGACATTCGCGCGCGAGCGAGGCGAGCTGGCGCGCCTGCTCGACACCGTCATTCACGCCGGCGAGCATCACGTACTCGAACGTCACGCGCCGGTCGAAGACTTTCGCGGCCTCGATCACCTCGGCCAGCGGAAACTTGGTGTTGATTGGCATGAGCTGCTGGCGCAGCTCGTCTGACGGCGCGTGAATCGAGATGGCGAGCCGAAACTGCTCCGGACGCTTGCCGAGCGCGACGATGCCCGGCAGGACGCCGACGGTGGAGATCGTGATGTGGCGCGCCCCGATCCCGAGTGCCCGCGGATCGTTCAGGATCGTGAGCGTCGGATCGACCGCCTTCCAGTTCATCATGGGCTCACCCATGCCCATGAAGACGATGTTCGTCACCTCGATCGGCGGCTCGAGCAGGCGCATCTCGCGGACCTGGCCGGCGATCTCGTACATCTCGAGGTTGCGCGTGAAGCCCATCGCGCCCGTCGCACAGAAGGCGCAGCGAAGGGCGCATCCGGCCTGCGAGGAGATGCACAGCGTCACGCGACGGCCATCGGGGATCGATACCGTCTCGATGGCCTCACCGTCGTGCAGGCGGAACAGGAACTTGCGCGTGCCGTCGGTCGACTCCTGGTGCGCCGCGAGCTCGAGGCGTGGGAGCGCGAACCGCTCGTCGAGCGCGACGCGAAGACTCGCAGGCAGCTCGGTTATGTCCGCGAACGACGCGGCGGGCACCTGCCAGAGGCGCCGCAGCACCTGGCCGACGCGGTACGCAGGCTGCGACCACTCCGCCATGGCCAGCGCCAGCCGGGCCTCGGCGGCATCAGGCGTGAGGTTCAGCAGGTTTTCGCGTTCGATCATCGGCTCGCCCCCGGAAAGACCGACGTCAACTGGAACTGGTACGACGCCCCGAATCCCGCGGTGCCGTCCTCCCGCGCCACGCCGACGTGGTAGCGTGCATGACGCACGCCGACTGCAAGCCGCAGCCGCGTCGTGGTGACGTTCAGGTTGGCGTGGCGAGCCATGCCGCCACGCAGGTCAACCGGTCCGGCGCGGCCGCTGGCGTAAACGAACCCGTCGCTCCCGCCGCCCTCGTCCTGCTGCCAGGACAGGCCCGCGCGCAGATCGTTCCGCTGGAGCAGATAGCCCTCCACGGCAGCGAATCCGCTTGCGCGCTCGAGATCGCGCGACGGCGAGAGCAGGAAGCTCGAGAGAGCCGCGCGGAACGGCAGACGACGAGGACGGTCCACCACGACGCCCGCGTCCACCGAGGTCGCATGGCCTCTGATGATGTCCACCATACCAGACCTGCGGCGGAGGGCGAGGCCCAACGTGGCCGGTCCACGGGTGCCAGCGACAATCGCCGAGACGATCGTCGAGCGATACGCGATCTCGCCGAGCGACTGGGGATCCGTGTCGGTGCGCTGAAGGTCTTCGACGCGGGACTGCGCGACCGACATGCCGATCGTGATTCCTGAGGGCAGCCGCAAGGCGCCTGTGCCGATCTGCCCGGTGACGCCTTGCTCGCTGGCCGAGCTGAGTGCGGCGGCCGCGAGGCGGGCCCGGTCCTCCGGTAGGAGCGCGAGCGTCGCCGGATTCCAGAAGCCCCCGCCGGCGGCTGACGCAAGCGCTGGTGCTTCGGCGAGCGCCCCGAGCGGGAATTGGAAGAGATCTCGACCGGGGACCTGCTGCGCCTCCAGCGAGCTCATCGCTGTGGCGGCCGCAATCGCGGCGAACGTCATGCGGCACATGAAGTTGAGCTTACCCGGCGCCGGCTCGGCACGCAACGGCCACGCTACCATTTGTGTGCTGGCGAGCTAGGTTACCATGATTGCCGCACACAGTGCGATCGGGAGCCGTCGTCGAGCGCACCTTAGCCTCGAGCCGCGCGTTGCGCGCGCTCCGCTCCCTTCGTTCCACCTCCAGGTAATGACCCCACCGTCGCTCGCCACGAGTCTTCGAACGCATCCCTGCGGCGCGCTGCGCGCCGAGCACGTCGGCGAGTCGGTCCGGCTGGGTGGCTGGGTGCACAGGTCGCGGGATCTCGGCGGACTCGTGTTTCTCGACCTGCGCGACCGCGCGGGGCTGGTGCAGGTGTCGTTCGACCCTGGCACGGCGGGCGCCGAGGCGTGCGCGCTTGCGGCGTCGGTGGGCGCGGAAACGGTTGTCCTGATCGAGGGCACCGTGGCCGAGCGCCCAGTCGCGATGCGCAACGCGGACATGCGGACGGGCGAGATCGAGGTCCGGGCGACATCGCTACGCGTCGTAGGACCGGCCATCACGCCGGCGATTCCGGTGGCCCGTGGCAAGAACGAGCAGCTTCCCGCAGAGGAGTTGCGTCTTCGGCACCGGTATCTCGACTTACGCCGCGACGACCTCCAGCGCAACCTGATCCTGCGTCACCGGCTGCTACAGCGCACGCGCCGCTTCCTCACGGAGGCGGGCTTCCTCGAGATCGAGACGCCGATCCTCACCAAGCCGACGCCCGAAGGCGCACGCGACTACCTGGTGCCGAGCCGCGTGCACCCGGGCGAGTTCTACGCGCTGCCGCAGTCGCCGCAGATCTACAAGCAACTCATGATGGTCGCGGGCTTCGACCGCTACTTCCAGATCGCGCGCTGCTTTCGCGACGAGGACCTCCGTGCGGACCGGCAGCCCGAGTTCACGCAGATCGACATCGAGGCGTCGTTCATCACGCAGGCGGACGTGATGGATCTCGCGGAGGAGCTGATCGTCGCGCTCTGGGTTGAAGGAGAGAGCCCGACGCCTGACGGGCGTGTCAGCCGCATGACGTACGCGGCTGCGATGGAGCGCTACGGCATCGACCGCCCCGACCTGCGCTACGGCCTCGAGATCGAGGACGCGAGTGACGTGTTTCGGGGGTCGGAATTCGTCGTCACTCGGACGGCGCTCGACGCTGGCGGCCGCGTGCGCGGCATTCGCATTCCGGGCGGCGCGGCGCTGTCGCGCAAGCAGGTGGACGAGCTCGAGGCCGTCGCGAAGAGTGCGGGCGCGATGGGCCTCTTGCGCCTCAAGAATGCTGGTGGCCAGCTGGAAGGGCCGCCCGCCAAGTTTCTCGGCGCCGGCGCACTCGAGGCCCTTCGCCTCGCGGACGGCGAGCTCGGACTCTACGTCGCCGGCTCGGACGCAATGTCCAGCCCTGCGCTCGACAAGGTGCGGCAGGAGGTCGCGCAGCGCCTGCAACTCGTGCCCGCGGGTGTGAACGCGTTCCTGTGGGTGACCGACTTCCCGATGTTCGAGCGTGGCCCGAAGGGCGAGCTCGCTGCCGTGCATCACCCGTTCACGGCGCCGCATCCGGATGACGTTCCCCTTCTCGACACCGAGCCCTGGAAGGCGCGCGCACTCGCCTACGACCTGGTGCTGAACGGCACCGAGCTTGGTGGCGGCAGCATCCGCATCAGCGATCCTGCCGTGCAGGAGCGCATCTTCGGGCTGCTCGGCATCGACGAAGCGACGGCCGAGTCGCGATTCGGGTTCCTCCTCGAGGGCCTGCGATCTGGTGCCCCGCCACACGGTGGCATCGCGTTCGGATTCGACCGCATTTCCATGCTGCTCGCCGGCGCCACTTCGTTGCGCGACGTCATTGCGTTTCCCAAGACCACCGCGGCGCGCGCGATGTTCGAGGGGGCGCCGTCGCCGGTGCCATCGAGCGACCTGCGCGATCTGCACATCCAACTGGAGTCCCAAGCCGAGTGAGCGACGGGTCAGTCACACAGAAGGTGTCCACGGACGGTGCGGACATGCTCACGCTTGCCGGCGTCAACGACGGCAACCTGGTGGAGCTATCGCGCCTGTGCGGCGTGCGCGTCACCCTGCGCGGAGATACGATGTCGATCAGCGGACCGCCGGAGTTGGTCGAGCGCGCCACTGAGCTCGGGCGACGCATGGTAGACCGCGCGCGCCAGCGCATGGAGCTCACTCCCGACGACGTGCTCCGCCTGAGCGAGGACGACGGGGCAGCCCCGGGTTCGCCCGAAGGCAACGGTGTGTCCGAAGGGCGCATCGCGCTGCCGGGCGTGCGCAAGCTGATCCAGGCGAAGACGAGCGGGCAGGCCGAGTACTTGGCGAAGATCGGTGAGAACGACATCGTGGTGGGTATCGGGCCGGCGGGCACCGGCAAGACGTTCCTCGCGATGGCAGCGGCGGTGGATGCGCTCACGCGCAAGCGCGTGAAGCGAATCATCCTCGCGCGTCCCGCCGTGGAAGCAGGCGAGAGTCTCGGATTCCTGCCCGGCGACATGCAGGCCAAAGTCGATCCGTATCTCCGTCCGCTCTACGATGCGCTCGACGAGATGATGCCGCAGGAGCGCGTGCAGAAGGCGCTCGAGACGCGCGTCATCGAGATCGCGCCCTTGGCTTTCATGAGGGGCCGTACACTCAGTGATGCATTCGTCATCCTCGACGAGGCGCAGAACGCCACGGCGATGCAGATGAAGATGTTCCTCACCCGACTCGGCGTGAACTCACAGATCGTGATCACGGGCGACAAGACGCAGATCGACCTC